>JAAYJG010000048.1 GCA_012523055.1 Ruminiclostridium sp.
TAGCTATTTCTATTATACCACAGTAGACGGAACTTTTATATATTATATAACAGATTTGTATTAATTTATCAAGGTTCAAGCCCACTTTTTAAGTGGGAAAGTTGAGTTACTAATTATAATTGTTTTTTATCTATCAATTCTGAAGAAATCTAGTAATATAAGAATTAAAATGCCGCCACCATAGAAAGCTTTTATGAGGCGTGGGATGGTGCCATGTATAATGTAGAGAACGCGAATAATCCAGAGAATTGGGAAGACGATGATTGATAGTTACCATTATGTGTGGGACGAAGCCTGATGCCAATCGGGCTTCGTCTTCTTATAAAAGGATCTGTTTGAAGCGCTGCTTGGTATAACCCGATAGCATCTTTCACATTCAGGAACATGCATATACAGCCACAAATTTTCACAGCCAGAACAGAGCCCCTCAGGGTAACAAATTTATATGTTCTGATCTTCAAAATCATTCTTCAGAAGTCCTACCCCGGTATTGTGGGTTGTGATCACTTCATTGTAAAGACTGTTATAAAAGCTTTCGGCTGCGCTTCGGCGGCTTTCGGCAATCGATCTGGCCTGGTCGGTATAAAACATATCGTACACTTTTTTCAATTTAAAATGATACTCCTGAAAGAAAGAGGGGTTGTTATCATCATCCTCCAGAAGTACGAAGCCCTCATTATCAACGTTATATAGCGGCTGTGCAACAATTCCTTTGTAGGCAATGGTTCTGGCGATGCCTAATAATCCAGTTGCATCAAGCTTATCCGAATCATACAATATCTTCGCTTCCATACTGGCAGGCGGGGTTCCAGTCCTGAACCGGTGAGTAGCAATGCAGGCCTTGACATGTTGTGCCTTATCATCAGCCCAACCCAGTTTTATCAGGAAATCATAGGCCATATCGGCCCCAACTGTTGCATGATCCATCTGAGGATTTTGAAACTGCGCTTCACGACCGATATCGTGCAGTAAAGCAGCAGCTATCAGCACATTTTTATCTACATCATAATCTCTTGCGATATCCAAAGCGTGGTATAAAACCCTGTAGATGTGCTGGCAGTCGTGAGCACCATCCTTCATGCAGGAGAGCATATATTCTTCTATTTTGTTATACATACTTTTATCCATCGTTAACCCCCAAACTCGAATGTAGAAACATTTCAGTGCTATTCATTCTATCATAAGATGTATAGAATCTGGCAGTTTTTTTCAGAAGAATGTGATGCAATTGCATGCAATTGCTTCCGTTGTTATAACGAAGCTGTAGCTTCGTTGTTGCGGTGTGATGGTTTTGCTTGTGCAAAACCTTCTGTTGTTATAATATATTTGTTGCCACTCCTATTTTTCACGACCCAGGAGTACCAGAACTGCTTGCACCTTCGGAGGAACTGACATGCAGAAATTAAAATGGCTGAAACCCTATCTTCCGGAATATCTGAGGCTGGCTGTGCCTGCCTGGGTGGTTCTTTTACTGGAGGTTCTGGTGGATCTCAGCCTTCCCACCCTTTTGGCAGCCATCGTGAACATCGGTATCAAGCAGGGTGATATCGGCTTTATACTGAAAACCGGCGGTTGGATGCTGGCGCTTGCCCTGACAGGGGTTGTCATGGCGCTGACAAGGAACTGGATTTCAACAAAGGTTTCACAGAATCTGGGCACCAGGCTGCGGGGAGATTTATTCCGGAAAGTACAGAAGCTTTCCTTGGCGGCAACCTCCCACTTCGGCACAGCCTCGTTGATCACGAGGCTGACCAATGATGTGATGCATGTGCAAAATTTGTCCTTCACGCTCACCCGTATCTTTATACGGGCACCGTTACTGGTCATCGGCAGCACAGTGATGGCTTTCCTGCTAAATCCCGGCCTGGCCACGATTCTTGTGGGGATCATGCCGATTCTCGCTTTTTTGATCACCTTACGCATTCGCCGTGGGCTTCCGCTGTTTCAAAAGGTTCAAACTGCCATTGACAGGGTAAACGGCATCCTGCGGGAATATCTTTCCGGGGTTCGGGTTGTCAAGGTGTTCAACCGGTTTGCGCTGGAACAGGAAAAATTCGACGATGCAAACCGTAACCTGACCGATATCACTGTCGGTGCGGCCCATTCCATGGCATCGATCCAACCCTTGATGCTGCTGGTGATGAACGGAAGTATTATTCTCGTGCTGTGGCTCAGTGGCCTGCGCATTTCTTCCGGGAACATGCAGGACGGGGATGTTCTTGCATTTGTCAATTATTTTCTACAGATATTACATTCCATGATGATGGTATCGCGGATTTTTACTATGGGTGTTCGGGCAAAGACCTCCCTGGATCGCATTGGAGAGGTATTTGAACTGCAGGAAACCATGGTGGATACTGACAGAGCTGTTTCTTCCCCGTGTACAGGAACCGTGGAAATGCGTAATGCCGCCTTTTGCTGGCCTGAGCAGACAATGCCTGTTATCTCCGAGATCTCCTTCCAGGCAAATACCGGTGAGACCCTCGCGATCATCGGCCCCACCGGGTGCGGAAAATCTTCATTAATCCACCTGATTCCAAGGTTTTACGATACCTGTGACGGCACTGTTCTAGTGGATGGCACCGATGTAAGGCTTTTCGATCGCAAGGAATTGCGCCAGAGAATTGCCCTTGTACCGCAACAGTCAGTTTTGTTTACCGGAACCATTCTGGATAACCTGCGCTGGGGAAATCCAGGCGCAACCGATGAGGAAATCGAAAAGGCCTGCCAGATCGCCTGCGCAGATGAATTCATTACACGGCTGCCCGATGGTTATAACACTTTGATTGGTCAAAATGGTGTGAACCTTTCAGGCGGTCAAAAACAACGGCTTTGCATTGCACGGGCACTGGTGCGCGGCTGCCCCATTCTTATCATGGATGACAGTACCAGCGCAATAGATATGAGCACCGAAGCGCGTATCCGGCACCGACTGCGAGAACATACCGCTGAAATTACCGTTATCATTATCGCTCAAAGAATCCACTCCGTAATGAATGCGGATCGAATCCTCGTGATGGATGAAGGAAGGATTATCAGTTCGGGAAAACACGCGGAGTTATTGAGGGATTGCCAGATATATCAGGACATTTACCGCTCCCAAATGGGTTTGGATACCTCCGGCCGTGAGGTCGTCTAGCCATTTACATTGGGAGCCAGAGGGCGGGCCCAGGTACCTTAGCTTAATTTTACCAGAGGGCGGGGCCCAGGTATTTTGGTTCAAATTTTACGGACCAGAGGGTGAGCCCTAGATACCATAGCCTTATATTATGTGAATCTGACAGTTGTAACCGTTCCCCTCACCCCTGGTATCACCAATTAATACAAAACCTTGAGCAGGGGTACTGAGTAACCGCCATAGAACAGCTTACGTAAATTATTTGATGGCAGACAATGACAACATTGTATTTCCTCGCGATATGAAAGGATCAATCCTATGACACCAAGGAGCACCCCCTCCCCCAGCCGTACATATCAGACAACAAAACCAGGCACAGCAGGCTTGCACAGCATGGGCGGACGATTCACCGGGGGACAGAAACCGAAGAACATGAAGGCAACCATCACCCGGTTATGGAAAATGGTTGGTAATGAGCAATGGAAGCTTATCTCCATCTTCCTGCTTTCAACCCTGGGTTCAGTTATGGGGTTGATCGGCCCCCTTCTGGTGGGATAGGCAATTGACGCAATGTCATCAGCCAACGGTGTGGATTTTCAAAAGCTGCATCAGATCCTGCTTTGGCTTGGTCTTGCTTATGGGGCAGGAGCCTTGTTCACGTGGTTGCAGGAATGGTGGATAGCCGCAGTAGTACAACGTGTTATCATGATCATGCGCCGCGCTTTGTTTGCACACATTCAAAAGCTGCCCCTCTCCTTTTTTGATACACGTACTCATGGTGAAATCATGAGCCGATTAAGTAATGACGTGGACAGCGTCAGTACAATGCTCTCCTCCTCCACCACACAATTGTTCTCCAGCTTGTTAATGGTCAGCGGTTCTTTGGTGATGATGCTGGTGCTTTCTCCCCTGCTGACCTTGCTAACATTAACGACTGTCCCGATAACACTGATCATGTCCAGCCAAATTGCGAAGCGATCCCGCAAGGAGTTTCGTTCTCAGCAGGCCAATCTTGCAGAACTAAATGGACATATTGAAGAAATTTTGTCCGGGCAGCTTATTGTGAAAGCATTTGGTCAGGAAGACCATGTCATTGAGCAGTTTGATGATATCAATCACCGGCTTCGGGAATCTGGCCGAAAAGCACAGCTTTTGTCCGGTATGGTCATGCCCATATTGAACACCCTGACCAACATTGGGTTTTTAATCGTCGCTACTGCAGGCGGTACCATGGTGGTAAAGGGGATTTTAACCGTGGGGGTTATCGCCAGCTTCATCAACTACAGCAAGCAGTTCTCCCGCCCTTTGAATGAAATAGCCAACCTTTACAGCACTATTCAGTCCGCACAAGCCAGTGCTGAACGTGTATTTGAGCTGATGAATGAGTTGACTGAGGCACCTGACCCCAACGACGCAATCCCATTGGAAAACCCCCAGGGGCATGTTTCCTTTGAAGATGTTTCCTTTGGATATTCTCCTGATACCCCTGTTTTAAAGCACATTTCTCTTGATGCACCTCCTGGCAGGACGATTGCATTGGTTGGCCCAACCGGCGCAGGAAAAACTACCATTGTGAACCTGTTGGTTCGCTTTTACGATCCGGATGAAGGAAAGATACAGATCGATGGCAGGGAAATGAAAAATTGGACAAGAGATTCGCTGCGAACTTCCTTTGGAATGGTATTGCAGGATACCCATCTTTTTTCCGGCACCATCCGTGAAAATATACGGTACGGCAATCCCGATGCAACCGATGAAGAGGTGGAAGCAGCTGTGAAGGCGGTGGGGGCGGATCCCTTTATTCAAAGGCTGCCGAATGCCTATGATACCGTGTTGGGTGAATCAGGCAGCGGGCTTTCCCACGGGCAACGTCAGTTGCTTGCCATTGCAAGGGCTGTTTTGGCCGATCCCGCCGTGCTGATCCTGGACGAGGCAACGTCCAGTGTGGATACCCGCACCGAAATGGTGCTGCAAAAAGCCATGCTGCACCTTCGCAAAGGCCGCACCAGCTTTATCATTGCGCACAGACTATCGACGATTCGCGAAGCCGATGAAATTCTGGTCATCGACCACGGTGGAATCATCGAGCGCGGCACCCATGAAGAACTAATGCATAAAGAAGGCTTCTACTTCAGCCTGTACAAAGGCCAGTTTTGAGTCAACAGCCACTCGTCAGCGGTTTTTCAGCCATACCGTCATCTTTACCGGCTCATCCCCTGCCAGAAGGATGATACCTATACCATGGGTATCGTTCTTGATTGGCAATAAGTCATATTTATAGTACAGCGGGTTGTATGAGAAATTGGAGCCGCGGCATACTCCGTATACATTCCCGTGAATATCCACGCTGACAGTTCCAATACCTTCCCACGCCCTGGAAACCGCGTTAATATAGGGCTGCACATCACTCATCCAGCCATGGCGCACTCCTTTTGCAAACGCATAGGTAAACATGGCGGTACAGGATGTCTCCTCGTAGGATTCCGGATCGGTTAAAACCTGATGCCACAAACCATTTTGACCCTGTAGCTTTAAATAGCCCTCGCACAGTTCACGGTAAAATTCAAGCAATTGCGTGCGCTGATGATGATCCTGGGGTAACAGCTCCAACACCTCTGAAAGAGAAAATAAAACCCATCCGTTTCCCCTTCCCCAGGGCACAAATGTCGGTGTGCCATGCCGGAAGTCATAAACATGGGACATCACGCGGTGTTCAGGAATAAACAAATACTTTTTAAAAAGAAGGAATTGGTTTGCCGCGTCATCGATATATTCCTGCTTTCCAGTAAGCTGATAATACTTTGCAAGGAACGGCGTGCCCATATACAGATCATCCGCCCACATGGTTTCATCACCACGGCGGAAGGCCCCGTCTTCCGTTCTGATTTGCCTGTTATGAATATAGTCTGCAATGATTTCAATGATGGGCAAAAGCTTTTTGAAGTCCGTTTCCTGATAAAGCGCAATGACAGCAGCCCCAAAAGAGCCACAATCATCCAGGGCGTCCATTTCAACCAGCTGGTGGTTGATAGATTGAAAACCATACTCATCGCGATCATACAGGGAATAATCATAGATTCCGACACACTCGGCGGCATGACTTAATGCATAGCACAGAATGTCCTCCCTGTCCAACAGCTTCCCAGTACGCAGCAGCCCATACAGTGTAACCCCCAGATGATAATGCCATTTCGCGTAAAGCCTGTTTTCCAGGTAAGGCCTCACCCGAAATCCGGGCTTATCCAGGCACCAATACACCCCGTTGCCGTTGTTTTTAAACAACCGGTAACCGTTCGTAATTTCAACCGGCTGCAGCTGCAAGGGAGCATCAAATGGGCCAAGATACATCCATTGGTCCTGGCTTCCCCTAACGATGCAGGGCGTTTTAAAGGGGATTTGATGATCCTTTTCCATAGCCTGAAGCTGAAAGCCCCACATTTCGCTGCCCTTTTGTGATTCAACCAGAACATCATGAGCACCATAAGACAGTGTCACCTGGAAACGAACAAGCCCGGCCTCTCCTGCACTGAAAACCTTTTGTTGGTCTATCCATATCTCTACCGGCCCGAAGGTTTCTCCTTCCACCGAACAGTCGCAACGCTCACTGGGAATGAACAGCCGTGTCCAGCCATAAGCTGTCTGTCCGCTGTAATCACTAAAAATCCTGGAGAATACCGCCTTCTCCTTTTCACCTTCATCCCAATCCAATGCCGGATACCATTGCAACCCTGTATCGGCCTCTGCCAGTGAAACATCCGCTGTAATGGTTTCAACATCGGGCTGTGCATCGGTCAATGCTGAATAAATCCATCCGCCCTGTCCATATCTTTCTGTAAAAGGAGACATAAAATGCATCGGGCTCCATTTCCCGCTGGTTGAACCAATCACACACCCAAAGCCGGTGGGCGATTTCCTGGTTTTTATCAGGAAGCTGTTCCATCCCTTTACAAGTAGAAGTTTTATGTGCTTACACTTGTTTTGGTACCTTTCTTCTTCAATGGAAGAACGGCACTGCAGCTTTCCGTTCACATACAGGGAAGTGGGAGATCTGAAGCTAATTGATATGATAGTTTCACATTCGTCATCGCTCCAAAGCATGGCAAACAGGGATGCGGCTTTCCCAAGCTGTGCTTCGGGATACTTGTCGTCCAGGTTCAAATCATATCTTCCGTCCTTCAATTGCTTGAACCCATCTTTGCTAAAGGCCCTTAAGACAAACGGATATGCCGGATTATCCCCGATATAACGATTGGCAATTACCCGCATCACATCCCGCACATTATCTTCGCACCTTGTATAAATGCTCTCTTCCTTTGGAAAATATCCTTGCATCGAACCTGCTCCTTCAACCCGCGGCAACATAGGAGTTGCCCGTAGCCGAGAAATAAAATATAGCCATACTCATGAAATGCCCCCTAAATCATAAGGACGATTCTTTTGTTTCATAGAAGCAAAAGAACCGTCCCATGTTTCGGCCTTACTCGCCCTGGTTTGAATCGTCCTCTGCAATGTCCGCTTCCTCAATTTGTGGGATGGGTTTGCCTGATATCAGAGCGGTTTTCAATGCTTCAAGCTTTTTAAGGGATTCTTTTCTTTGTTTCTGGTTCTGCTTCTGAATTTCATCTACCTCGCGAATTCCATTCAGAATTGTACTATATGATTCCTCCAGCGTTTCAATCTTCACCGAACTGTTCTGGTTCAGCTGGACGGACATTTTTGTGTTTTCTATCACATCGATTGCATTTTTCTTTAAAAGCTTGTTTGTGCTTTCATCCAGTGCTGCCATGGAATCCATTTGGGCCTTTTGCCTCTTCAGTGTGATCGCCTGAATAATCCCCTGCTTGAACAAAGGCATCGTGATGACAAATGCACTGTTGATTTTTCTAAGCAAATTATAGTTTCCTTTCTGGATTAGCTTGATTTGCGGGGCTGTTTGCAGGGATACAGCTTTCGCAAGCTCCAGGTCGTAAATTCTCTGCTCGATACTGTCTTTAATTTCCAACAGACGGCCTTCTTGAATTTGGTCCAGGCCAGTTGACTGAGCAGCTTCTCCCTGTTGAGCATCCGGCTTTTGAATTTGTGGTTCGATATGTTCATTCAGGTATGCCTGCGCATTTTGGATGTATTGATCCAGAAGTGAATAATACTCCATATTCTTTTGATACATTTCATCCATGTTCAGGTTTGTTTGTTGAATTTCCTGCTCGTACTTCTTGATTTCCTCGAATATTTTATCTATTTCCTTGCTGAACACGGCATATTTGTCATATAGATCGTCCGCAGTCGTTTTTGCCTTATGGAACAGTTTCCCGAATAAGCCTTTTGATTCTTCCGTTTTAAAATCGCCCTTATCAAAACGGCTCATCAATTGGTTCAATGTGGTGAGCAATTTAGTACTTTCGTCGACATAATTCAAATTGATTTGACCCAGGATATCATCACTAAACTTCGAAATCCCCTCGGTTGCTTCATGCCCGTAAGTTAAAATATTTGCAGTGGAATCTAATGGCAATAGTTCTTTCGGCTGAA
>JAAYJG010000371.1 GCA_012523055.1 Ruminiclostridium sp.
ATGGGCGTTGTAATATAGTATTTTCCTTGTTTCACTATCGTTTCCTCCCGTAATGCACGGTTTATCTGTTTCTATACTAACTTAATCCAACTCTTTTTTCAAGACAAGGTTTACCAGAAGCCGTCGCAGCAGGCGTAGCCTGTCATCCTGAACGAAGTGAAGGCTCTTGCTTACTCCTGATAGATCCTTTGACATTGTTTCGTTCAGGATAAAACACATACCTCTGTAGCAACTTATGAACCTAATAAAGAAGGGTATGAACAGCAACCAAATCTGTTTAGTGATAGTTATTGTCATTATGAGAGGATCTTACTCAGGTTTTTCACTCCACTGGCTTGAATTTACCATTCTCTTGCGATATTCTGTATACAGCGACATGAAGGGGTTAGCAAACCGGAGGTGGATGATGGTCAGGGTTTCTATTGGGCAGGACAGTCACAGGTTCGATTTTGATAACAGCGAAAAGAAACTGATATTAGGCGGTATCGTCCTGGAAGGAACCCCCCTGATGGGAAACAGCGATGCCGATGTGGTGCTGCATGCTCTGACGAATGCCGTGTCCGGGGTTACGGGAGTGAATATTCTTGGTGCCATTGCCGACAAAATGTGCCTGGAGGACGGCGTCACCGACAGCAGCGCATATCTTGTCGAGGCAATGAAGCACCTGAAAGGGAGCATCAACCATGTATCGTTCTCCATCGAGTGCCTCGTTCCAAAGCTTTCTGCGCATATTCCCAGGATGAAAGCACAAATTGCTCAGCTTTTGAGTATTGATACATCGAGTATTGGTATAACTGCGACCACGGGAGAAGGTTTGACCGATTTTGGTTTAGGCCTTGGCATTCAGTGCTTTTGCGTGCTTACGGTATCCGATTGATTGCCATCGGGCTTAAGCACTGAACAGGAAATATCTTTCTAAATCAAAAAACAGTATTGTACGCGGCACGGTGACTTTTATCTTCCCAGTATGCCAGCCCTGAGGGTGGGATGATGAAAGCTCTTTGCAGCACCCATATCACAAAAAAACCTCAGCCCGGTGTTATCCATCGCTGAGGGGATTTCCCTTTCCTATTCCAGTTCTGGGACAAAGGGGACAGGTACCTTGTCCCAGAAGGTTGTTTTTAATCCTGTTCCATTTCTTTGAGCCTGTAGCCTAAAACCATTAGTCCATCGCTGAGGTGAACATTTTCTATAACGGTATTTCCTGAAAGCTTTAAATCCTGTGGAGAAAAGTTCCAGATTCCCCTCACCCCAAGAGCTACCACCTTTTCGGCCACTTCGGAGATGATTGGGTTGGGTACTGTAAGAATGGCAATGTCTACCTTGTTTTGCTTAATAAAATTCTCTAACTGATCAATATGCAATATTTTTAAGCCCTTGATCTCTTTTCCGACGCGATCAGGGTTGATATCGAAAACACCAATCAGATCGTAGCCGCGTTTTTGAAAGTTCGAGTAGTTTGCCAGCGCATTGCCCATGTTTCCTGCGCCAATAATGATAGTATTGAACCTTTTGTCCACGCCGAGGATTTTACCAATTTCCTTGTAGAGGGACTCGACATTGTACCCATAGCCCTGTTGGCCGAAGCCTCCAAAGCAGTTAAGATCCTGGCGGATTTGAGATGCGGTAATCCCCATGCGCTCGCTGAGCTCTTTGGATGATATTCTTTTAATATCTACCTTTAACAGATCGGTTAAGTATCTGAAATATCTGGGTAATCTTCGGATGACGGCCATGGATATCTTTTTTTCCATATGCTCTCCCCCTGTAATATTTCTGTAAAAGACTGGATTCATTATATCATCTTTGTGATTTTTTTGTCAAGGTTTGTTATAACAACGGAAGCGATTGCTTGCAATCGCAACACACTGTTATTGCAACAGCAGGTTTTGCTTTGGCAAAACCATCACACAGCAACAAGGTTCTTATCACGTAGTGATAAGGTCCTTATATCGAG
>JAAYJG010000372.1 GCA_012523055.1 Ruminiclostridium sp.
AGAATCTTGTCTGCATCTTCGCCTTCGGCAACATAATCGCGTAAGTTTTGTATCATAAGCTGTACTGATGATAGACCGTTCAAATATGAGGAAGAGTCTTTCTCAATCTGATTTTGCAAATTCGCAATTTCAATTTCGAGTGCCTCGCTCATCTCTGCATCTTGCATACATTCTGTTAATGCGTTTATCGCGTCGTCTAGAGACTGTTGTGTGTTGGCAAATGCTAAAGACAATTCTGCCAGGTGCTGAAGGAAAATATAACCATCTTCGTTTGAAAAGACTATTTTGCCTTCTAGCACCAAATATAGCGATTCGTCAATGCAGGCACCGATTCCCTCCACTCCGAAGTTAGGTAAGTTGGTTTGTTTGTGTCCATACCATCCGATGAGACTTGTCGGTACACCGCTGCTTGTTGCGGTAGCAATATGATTTTTCCACACCCCGGCCGGTCCGTCTGCTTTGTTTGGATTCGGATCTATCGGAGCGATAATTTTGCCTCCGGCATATTGAGCAGCTCCATCCATCAGCCCGTCTCCATCCGTATCTGCCTTTTCCGGATCAGACCTTGTTGGAAGCACAGGGATAATTACCGGATTTACCGAATATCTGAGAAAAGGGGCCCCAAAACCTATTATTCCAGACTTCAGGTTCATGTAGTCTTTGAGTGTAGCAGGAACATATGTGCCATCAAAATCCCAATACCCGAGATTTGGATCGATGCGGATCTCCTTCCAGTTCGGAATGCCGTCCCCGTCCCAATCTGCATCTGCCACATTGGTCAATTGAGAAGCCCGAGTGCAAGAGCGCAAGGAAGCACCGTATAGGATATTGACAGGGAGTTCCCACTCGCATAACAAGCCTACATTAATTGTAGAATGAAATGCAGTGCCGGATACATAATCACTTGTATCGTTCCACGTACCCAGTTGGCTTGATAACCAGCTGTTTCTGTACATGTGTACAACATTTTCTTGCTCGTTGCTCGGTTCCCCACCATCCCAGTTGTCATATTCAAATGTTTCTCCGGTAATCCATTTGAACTGTGTACCGTCACGATATGCACCAATCCAATACAAATTCTTGTTTCCCCAAAGAAGGAAACTGTTGATATATGCCTGCTCATGTTCGTCAGTGATCGTCACTAAATGACCGCCCATATACTCACAATAAGCCTTTGCATCAGTCCAAGACATGTCACCTGTGTCAATGACAGCATAACGGTGTCCATTAAATCGTTCACAGCGAACTTGGTTTGTCGATGGCATCGCACGTCTTTGCACCACTCCATATTTTTCCATTGGAGAATGAAAAGCAGGCATAGAATACTCAGAAGAGCCATTAGTATACGAGCTGTTCTCAGACGCTTCGCTAGCACTGTACTCCACAATATCCATCGGAAGAACGCCAATACTCTCAAGCCACTGGTCCATATCAATTAAGCAGTAGGTGCCAACCATATCCGTAATCGCGTAAACGAGTTGATTCTCCTCGTCATAGTAAGTCTCTACAGGAAGGAGCATATTAATATCTTCAAAATATCGGAACACACATAATCGCTTAATCCCCTCAAACTCAGGACTGACCGCCGCATACGCACTCCCGACGTTAGGAATCAAATCATCCTGTATTTGAAAATTGAGTTGGACCTCATCTATGAAGTAACTTGCACTATATTCCAGCTCAACAATACGACCTAACATCGCATCATTTTGTACGACCGTGGAATAACTGCTTTCTGAAGCAGAAAGGTATTTAGGGACATTACCAGATGCGACCATCTCCACAGACAGGGTGTATGGCGCACCTTCGGTATTGATATCCGAGAAAATGTCGGAATCTGACAACAAGACATAGGATTGAGTATACTCGATGTCCGGCACGTTGTAGGTTGATTCATTCAGAGGATTCGTCCCTATGGCAATTTCATCCCCATCGAGCAAGCCGTCCAGGTCTGTATCTTCGTTTAGTGGTTGGGTTAAATGAACATATACTTCGTCCCCATCGATCAGCCCGTCAGAGTCCGAATCCGCGTATAGAGGATTAGTCTCGTTATCAAGTTCATAGCGATTGGATAATTGGTCGTTGTCGCAGTCTGCTTCAGAATCTGAAATGCCCGGTGATACAGAATCGAAAACGAGCGGATTTGTTCCAAGTATTATCGACTCCTCATAGTCCGAAAGGCCGTCCCCATCAGTATCTGAATTGAGAGGATCAGAACCAATCGTTTCTTCTAGAATATCGACAAGAAAATCATTGTCACTGTCAAGGAAGTTAACATCATAGCCTGTTGGCGTTTGCGTTGCCAAAAATACCGAACTTTCTGCGTATTGTGCCGCCGTCGTCTGACTTACTTTGATGTACTTTTGGGAAAATCCTGTTTGCAGGGAAAATTGATCGGAATTCTCAGTGCTTCCGATTGCGGAAAATGTTACATTGTCATCAGACGTTAATATCTCAAAAGTACCGTCGGGAATAGTGCTAAACCATTTTAGGTCTACTGCATTTGTGTCTGAATTGTACTGAGCGAATGCTGCAAGAATCAACACCTCTTCTTCTGGGATCTCGGGAATCTGATCTTCTATCACTATCTGTGACAGTGCGAATTGATCGACAATGATTTCTGTACTCTCCACCTTAGTACCAACAAAGCCAATATTTACTGATGTATTTGGCTGGATGGGGTTACTCCACAACTCGCTGGCGATGGTATATCTTCCGTTTATGCCTTCAATCAGCTTGCCGTTCCACAGGTCGCTTAGTTCAAAGCTACTGTTGAAGGAAAGTTTCCACGCTTCGATTGGTGCGGAAGAAATGTTTGTCAGAATCAACTCACCCTTGAGGCCGGTATCCCATTCTTCAATGATGTTCAGAGAGGTTGTGTAATTGCTTGCGTCAACATCTACCCGGGTCGAGCATAAGTCAAAATTTTCGGGCAATGACAAAGAATCCCCCGAAACGGTATATCCGAAATTCACACTCTGATTCGGAGCAATTTCATAGTTGTACCCTGCATTTTTTATCAAGTAATCTGTATCCGTATTGGCAATTACTGTGCCGTTCCATAGATCCTTAATTTCGCCCTTTGCATCAAATATTAAAGCCCAGTTAAGAATTGGCTCAGCACTTGTGTTAGTAAAAATGATTTCAACATTCTGATTACCCTCCCACTCATTGACAATCTTGTATGTTACGATAAAGCGCTCATACTCATAAATCGTGTTTCCGATTTCAGCAGAAAGAGAAATCGCAGGAAATAAGGGGAGGATGAGTAGAGCGGACAAAAAAATAGCTGTTGTTTGTCTGAGGCTCTTGAAAAGGCGCATCGTTTTTCTCCTTAGTCAATGATTGCTTATACTAGATATTTCTGATATGGAGGACATGAGATATAATATTATGATTTAATCAAAAAAAAAAAAAAAGAATGCAACCAAAACAGATAAATCCATTATGCGACGGTCCATCTGATTATGGCGGGGCAATCAATATGAATGAAGACAAGTTCAACGGCAAAGGAAACATCTACTCGAAATATCGCCCGA
>JAAYJG010000373.1 GCA_012523055.1 Ruminiclostridium sp.
GGTATATTGTCTGACGGATCTCCCTCTAATGCTTTTTTATCAACCATACACGGGTATAGTCGGACACCAGCTGTAAGGCATCTTGATCTTTAGTGTATATATACACGGGAGTATTTTTTTCAAACTGTTTGCTTAAACTGCCCAAATAGTCGTCTGCTTCAAGATTCTGATCCATGAATTGCTTTACGCCAGCAACCCTTAATATTTCCTGCATGATAGCAAACTGACTTTTTAATTCAGGTGCAGTTTCAGCACGGTTGGCCTTATATTCTGCGTAGATGCCACGGCGAAATGTTTCGCGGCTGACATCCCAGGCCACTGCCATATACCCCGGTTTGCATCGTTCAACCAGATTTTTGAGGCTTTTACTCATGGCGTACACGCCATTTGTGAAAACACCTGATCTGGTCTGCATTATACGCGGCAATATGAATCTTCTTTCCTCTGGGGTTTTCGCCCGATAGTATTCTTTAGGCACTGTCCCAAAGAAACAGGAATGCAGCATACTACTGCCATCTACTAACAACAATCTCATTTCATCTTCCCCCTTCCCCTTGCGGGATTTTCCATATTTTATATGCACTTTTTTGAGTGCAGTCCCATGTGTCACAACATTTACCATCTATCACAACGGTCAAATGCTTTGCTATCTTGACTATATAAATGCCCTCAAGCCGGCAAACATCCGCTACGGTTAAGCGTTTTAGTTTGCCATTTACTTGGCATTTGACAGTAACAGTAGGGTACTTATCAAGGTACTCTCCGTAAATTTTACTGTCGTTAAGCACTCCGTAATTTGTCCTGGCTATCATAGTCAAAGTATCAAAGACATCTAACCATGTTTTTCCCTCGGCTTTAGCAATTGCCCTTATGACGCAATCACTGTTTTTCTTGCCGGAGGGATTTATGTTTTCTTTTACAAACATATTTTGCCTTTCCACCCCGGCATGGCCGGGGATTTTCCGGCCATGCCGACTTTAATAATCATGCAACATTCCTTAAACCCCATATGCCTCGTTTGAGTGAGTAGAATTCAGGTTTGGTTTGTAAAATCTCACGAATTTTGGCTTTAGGGTCGGTATGCTGTTTAGTGGCAACATAACCACTCAACTCTTTATATAGTTCCGTTAGTCCCGCTTGCCCACCTAATTCCTCCAATGCCACCCGGACTGCTGTACGCCACGTGAGCCTTGGTTCCATTTTCCAGTTAATTTCAGCAGGGACTGATATATTGCAGGGCAAGATACTGCAACTAGTCTTTTTTAATATAATTAAATATTCATGGACTATAGGAATAAAATTGCCGTTATACTGGTTATTATTGCTCCAGCAATTGTGCTGGGTTTTTATTACTACCTGCTCGGGAGTTCCCATCCAAGCCATGTCCCGCTGAATACTATAAAGACGTCCATTCTTCTTGATATCACCTACAAGAATCGCTATTCTTCCATTCTTGCGAAGTGAGGTAAACAGTCTTTTCTGAATTAAATTTAATTTCTTTATAAATTCAGGATACTCAGATAATGGTATTTGGGAGAGATCCCGTGAGTCTGGTTTTCCCCACATGTTCCCCGAATACTTAATTATATTAGAGTAAGGTGGATGCCAAAATATCATATCGTATACACCCGGGATCTCGTCCCGTAAAGCATCCCAACCACCATATTGGGGATTTAAGTCCATCACTTCATTATCTATGCCTAATTCCAGACATACATCACGAGTAGTGCCGGACCCACACATAGGGTCAAACACTTTTTTCGGATTATACAGTTCGAAAAGGTCTTTAAGAAGTTTGGGCGAACAATTGCCTCTGTATTTGTTGTCGCCGCCAGTGCCCCGTTCGGGATAAGATACAACTGATTTCATATAGTTTCCCTCCTTTTTTGCCCGGCATATGCCGGGATTTTCCGGCTATACCGTTTTCCTCCTATAACAGAGGGAACAAATATTCCACCAGCGCATTGGCACAGCAAATGCCGAAAATAGCCAATGTAACAATCAGCAAATCAAGAATGAATCTCATATGTATCCCTCCTTGCCCCCGAAGGGGCTATAATAGCCCCTTCTTTGGAGAAAAAGGAATTGTATTTAAATCAATTACCTTGCAGGATCTTTCCCATGAATTCGGATTCTGTCAGTATTGGTATTCCAAGTTCAAGGGCTTTGTTGTGTTTCACCGTTCCCTGTTTATCTGGGCCGAGTATTACATAGTCGGTGTTTTTAGAAACACTGCCGGATGTTTTACCTCCGTTTGCTCTTATCAGTGTCTCTACTTCCGACCTTTTTATACTCAATGTGCCGGTGATCACGATGGTTTTACCAGCCAATGGCTGGCTATCACTCTTAATGGGTCTAGGGGCTGTCATATTGACTCCAGCTTCCTTAAGAGTGTTTATATAGTCCATATTGCTGGCGAACCATTCAGTGATGGCCTGGGCTGTTATCTGCCCAATGCCTTCTAACTGAGATAGTTCATCAACAGTACACTGGCTTAATTCATCTATGGATGAATATTGTTCAACCAGTATCCTACTGTTGGTACGCCCTAAATATGGGATGTTCAGGGCATATAAGACTCTTTCAAAGGGTTTGGTTTTGCTTTCTTCAATACTTTCTAATATTTTAGTAATCTTTTTATCTCCGAACCCTTCGAGTATTTTTAAGCCGGCTGCCTTATCTTTTAAGCGATAAATATCAGCCGGTTTAGCAATAAATCCATTTTCAAAAAAAGTTTTTACCGCGACCTCTCCCATGCCTTCTATGTCAAGGGCATCTCTCGAACAGAAGTGAATTATCTGCTCAATAAGTTGCCCTTTGCAGTTACTATCCGTGCAAAACAGGTTTGGGCCTGTAAGACTTGTTGGACTGCTGCATATAGGGCAGATTTCGGGAAGGTTAATGTTTTCTTCGTTTGCGGTAGGGTACGCGCATACCACTTTCGGTATGACATCGTTTGCCCGGGCAACGACTATCCGTGAGTTTATAGCTATTTGCTTTTCCATGA
>JAAYJG010000374.1 GCA_012523055.1 Ruminiclostridium sp.
GATGAGCCTTTAGGCGTTAAATTATACAAATAGGCCCGCCCCATAATATCAATAGGCAGGTAGGTGCTGGAATTCCACTCTGATGCAAATTCTGAAAAAAAGCTTTCGAACCATATCTCTAAAAGCCCCTCGGCCTTTTTACATGCTTCTTCTCCTGTCAAACCGCTGCAGGTAAAGATACGTTCAGGCATAGACTTTCCGGCAAAATACTGGCATATGTGAAATATCAATGCATGATTTTCACTGAAAAACCACATCACATCATCGCCGGGTTCATCAATCCAGTAGCGGTATCCCGCCATGGCATCCTCTACCTCTGTGCGCAATTTCTCTGTGAAACGATCGGAGAATCTTACATACATATACATCATGATGATAAGGCGAAAATCTGAGCAATCTCGCTTTTCATTCACCCAATCCAGATGACCGGACAAAATCTCTTCCAGATTATCCGGTGTCTCTCCCTCATGGAGCCTAACCACCGCACGATAGTCACTTGCGCTGTCTAAATTACGGATAATCTGTCTAATCCACTGCTTGCGCTCCTCATAGCTATCCTCGTGATGCTTCATAAGCCGCGTATTCAGCGAATGAGTACCAATCACATTACTGATGGTGAGTCCTGACACCATAAGCTCCAGCCTGAAAAAGCAGAAGCCCGAAGGTCTCTCATCTGTGTGAAACAGCGTCATCCCCTTCTGGCCCGGCTGTATCAAATATTGCCTCGGCCCGGCGTTTCTATCCGGAGTGAGAAGCATCTTCACAGGCACATCCGTAAAGGATTCCAGATGAAGATATACCAATTCACTAAAATAAGTCTCTTTTTCGAAATAAATACGGGAAAGAGCATCCTCAGCTTTCATTATGGTTTCAGGATCGGTTTCCTCTTTCACCCGAATCCGTATCCTTATATCCTGCTCACCCAGATAGCGCACTTTGTAAAAGAAAGCCGTATCTCGTTCTCCCAGGTCCTCCAGACAAACAACCAGCTTGTTCCTGCCCTTTCGCAAGGTCATGGTAAGAAGGGTGTGCTGCTCGGTGTTTCTCTGAAAGGGGACATAGTCCGTTACCAATTCATCATTTAACCAGACTGTCAGTGCCCCACAGGTCGAAAGCTCAAACTCTGCCTTTTCCTCCTGCGGCACCTCCAAACAGGTATAGCCATAACTTCTCAGATACGCAGGATTTGTATAGAAGTTTGAATCATCTATGCCTGTATTACCAAAGGGGAAATAGACTTTCAACTGCTTTTTCTGTCCGAATACCTCAATCTCGTCTCCCGGAAACAGGCTGCTCAAATCAACATAGGGTGGAGCGTTGCCGATGCGTCCTTGCACAACTTCCTTTCTGCAGAGATTATCATGTATTGACGGGTCTTTTATCAGCCACTCATTCACCCTGCCATGAAGAACAGTCTTGCGAAAAGGACTCTCCCGGGCGAATACCCCTGAAGTCAGGAAACGGTTGATAAAGCCCCCTGAAAATAGCTTGTACTCCAAGTATTTCATCATCTATCCATCCTAATCCAGGTAAATTGGATTGGTATATGCGGAACGACCTGCCGCGTCCATACACTCCGCACGAACCAATTTCTCTGTGCCTTTGAGTTTCGTCACAAATTCCGCCACATGTCTTCCAAGCTTGCGCTGGTATGGCCTGCCATGTCCGCTGATAAAAATACGTTCGCAGGGAGAGCATACCACATGGATTTCATCATCCTCTACATAAAAATCATAAATGGATGGTCCGGTGGAGGTGTAAAAGCTGCCTGTTTTCATTGCCTCCATAATAGCCTTTGCGGACCGATCTGCTGCCTTTACAACGGTAAATCCACCGAAAGAATCGCTGTACATCGAATCCAACTCATGATGGTTGTGATTGTCGTCACCGCCTCCGTTCCACAGCCTGCAGCCGCGATAAAGCATTTCCGACCAGAAAATACTACCATCCCCCGTATTCTCCAGCCACTCTGTACCATAATTGATGATCTCAACGGCGTCATAAGGATTTTCATCCTCTACCTCTGAGCTGGTAAGCATAGACCAGTGCGGATGGTTCAGCATAACATAACAGCCTTTTTCACGTAGCTTATAGCATAGTGCAATAGACTCCTTACCTGTTCTGACCGGCAGGTGAATCTTCTGTCCCGGCTCAATTCCGTCGATTTTATCATCCCATAAAAAGTGCACATGAATATCTTTGTCATTAGAAGCATTGCCCCATAATTCAAAGCCCTGAATCATGGTAAACTTTTCATCGGTCAGCATTCGGGTATCTGTGTAGGTATCATGGTCGGTAACTGCCAAAAAATCGTAGCCATGATGCTTATAAGCTTCTTTCATCTCCTCCGGCGTCAATTCGCCGTCTGTAAAAACACTGTGGCTGTGTATGTTTCCCTTTAACCAGACAGCATTCTCATCCTGCAAAAAAATTGTTCTCTTCATACTAACCATCCCCTTTGAGTTGCATTATACCATTTGGCACATTCCCAATACTTCCTGCTGCATCAGCCCCTCAATCAGGGCAAGAAGCGCCAGAGACTGCCCATAATGCATCTTTACAAGCGGTATATCTTTGTAATGCTGTAAGGTGCGCCCCACGTTAGTGCCATAGGATACCCTCATCAGCTCACCATCTTCATTTATTCCGTCAAGCACGGCTTTTAGAGCCTTGCGCCCGCATTCCAGATAATCCTTATTCAGATATCCTTTCTTCACTCCTTTTAGTATTCCATAACAAAACCCGGCAGTGGCGGATGCTTCCAGGTAAGAGCTTGGGTCATCAATCAGAGTGTGCCACATGCCTTCCTCAGACTGATACTTGCATAAGGTATCTACCTGATTCCTAAGCAGGTTCACTACAAATTCCTCTTGCCTGGGCTTGAGCTCAACCATCTCCAGGAATTCGGGTATGAATATGGTAATCCAGCAATTGCCTCGTCCCCACAAAGCTTTGGCAAAGTTGCCTCTGTCCGCGAAGCTCCATCCATGATACCACAGCCCGGTCTTCGTATCCAAAAGATACTTGGCATGCAGCATTAGCTGATAGATTGCTTCCTCCACATATTCAGGGTGATTGAATATCCTTCCGTATTTCGCGAGGAATAGTACTGTCATAAATAAGGTGTCATCCCACAGCTCCTGGTTGTTCTCCAGCTCCGCATGTTCATGCTGAATACCGCGCTCCTCGGTTCGCTTCATGTCATTCATAATCCAATCAGCCCATTCCTGCATGATTGCTTTGTGCCTGGGATTGGGTTTTACCTCATACAGGCAGGCCATAGTCAGCAAAGGAGCAACGGTATTCACGTTTTTATCCGGAAGGCCAATCTGAATTCGATCTTCAAACCAGTCTTCTATGTACTTCAGGTATTTCTCATCCTTTGTATACTCATAAAATTTGTATAGTCCATACAAGCCTACTCCATGAGTCCAGTCCCATGCTGCCAGGCTCCTCGCCTCTGCGGCAGACCAGCCTATCGTATTTACCAGATTGTCAATATAACGTTCATCTGTGTTGTAGAGAAAACCATAAAGATTGCTTTCCACCTTTTGAATAATTTCCTGATATTTTTTGTCCATATCTTACCTTGCCTTTTGTATTTTACACGTGTTAAATATTATAACACAATTATATATGCTATTGAAAATGAATGCAAGACTATTATGCATATATTTATACGTAGATTTTGTGTAAGGCCATTCAATTAAAATATCCGATAGTTCTCTTTTTCATCTTTTGATTACCTTCCAAAATAAAAATTTATGTTTGAAAATGATTTCACGCATTCAATTATGTTATTGAACTGTTTCGTGAGTTATACTTTATCACCTGTTAAGTCCTAATGTAGTTGTATGCTATATTAAAAGTAACCCGATATCCCGCTTCCCTGATATCAGTAGTGCTTTCTCTTGCAGTACATCTGCTTTGGAGCATATTGCTGCTCATGCTGAACAGAAAGAAAATTTATCAGGAATTCACCAGAGCGTAAAAAGGGGAACAGCTTTACCAATACAATTCGGTGGCTGTTCCCCTTCATATTTAAGATAAGGCTTCTATTTACCGGTGACAGTTACGCCGTCGAACAGCATCCATGGAAGTACCGTAATCCCGTCGCAAACGGTTTCAGAAGAAATTCCGATAACCTGTTTAATCAGATCCGACAGGTTTCCATTGATCATCGTTTCGCTGATCGCATCGGTAATTGCTCCATTTTCAATGAGGAAGCTGTTTTTGGCAACACCGGAAAAGTCTCCGTTCGTTCCAGGCTGACCACCGGAGAACCTGTTTAATAATACGCCTCGCTCCACTGAAGCAATCAGATCTTTCAACCCTTTATCTCCGGGCTTTACAAACAGATTGTTGCTTAAGTTCAATGCCCTGGGATAACCTGTTTTCCTTGATCCGTAATTCGTGAGCATAAAGCTGTTCAATATGCCGTTTTTAATGATATCCATATTCTCACTGCGGTAGCCGTCTGCGGTAAAGCGTTCCCCACAGGCCACAGCGGAATCAAGCGGACGTGCGGAGATGGTCAGCATTTCCGGTGCTACGGTTTTACCCAGCAGGGTGATCCATGGGCTTGTGCCGTCCATAATCGTTCCGTCTGAAATGAAATTAGAAAAAGCCGCCATCAGAATATCGGACAGGCATGCCGGTGTAATCAACAGTTTTCCCGTAAACTTGCCGCTATAGGGTTTTGTATTCAATTGTTTTTCACTTTCGGCATAAAGGATCCGCTGCATTCCAATATCGATCAATTTGGTGTCCAGCGATGTAAACTCAGCCCCATACCCGTTAAATGACGATGTTTGCTCCCCTTCGTGGGCTGAAAACATGGTGCTGATGTCATAACTGCCGCGGGTATGCTCGAATTCCACGCCGTTGGTATTCATGAACACCCGCTGTGAATGGGTATATTTTGAGATCAGCTGTTCGATCATGATTTTAGGGTAATCCCTCTTCACATCATCCATGTACTCCTGTATCCTATCGAACAACCTGTTCCTGTCCGGAGTAAGAACACCGGTAGAAAAAGCCTCATTCTTTTCTTTGTCTGCGATGCTTTCAGCTTCATCGGCAACAGAGGATTCAGCGGCTGCCATGCAAGCCTGCACCGCATTGTCAACAGCCTCCTTGTCAAGCCTGTTTGCGGTAATAACCCCTTTTTTCCCGTTCTTCAAAGCTTTCAACACTATGACACTATTGAACATAGAGCGCATCAGGCTGAATTGACCGCCATCCACATTAAACTCATCCGTTTTTCCAGTGGACACAACACATTGAGCATGGTCTGCACCAGCTTTTTTTAATGCTTCCAGCGCATAGCCGGCAATTTCATGATTCGATTTCATGGTGAGTTCCTCCTTACCTTCCGCCCATCATAACCTTGCACTTTACTGCTGGTCCACCCATTCCCACAGGCATAGGCTGTTTCTTGCCGCACATTCCGCTGCAGGACCAGACCACCGAATCGGACAGCATATCTACTGTTTTCAACATCTCAAAGGCTATCCCTGAGATGGTGGTGTCGCGGATGGCACGTCCAAGCCTGCCTTTTTTGATTTCATACCCCATGCAAACACCAAACATGAATTCTCCTGTGGAATCGGCCTGTCCATTGTTGGTCATCGTTAGATAATAGCCGTCATCAATGGCGGCAATCATGTCTTCCAGCTTGTCTTTACCCGGAAGGATTGCGGTATTGCGCATTCTGATCAGGGGTTCATCCGAGAAAAGAAAGGCCCGTGCATTGCCCTGGGGCTTCATGCCAAAATGCTGCGCAGATTCACGATTGTTCATATAACCGGTTAAGATGCCCTGTTTAATTAAAATCGCATCTTCGGCTGGAGTTCCTTCGTCATCGCAATAAACCGGCAGCGGTACTTGCTGCCCGAATGCGGTGTGGGCATAGTCAACCATGGTCACCAGTTCGCTGGCTACTTTTTTCCCCAGATTGTGTGCGGCAACCGAGCCAGCAAGAACCAGATCGGCCTCCACCGTGTGGCCTACAGCCTCGTGAGCCAGAATTCCGGCCAGGTCGGGATGCATTACGACATCCTTGTAGCCGGCGTCATTGTAAACACCTTCGGCCTTTTTCATCAGCTCGTCATATAAAATATCGATACCGGAAAACAACGATTGCGGTGAAGAGAATACTTCGTTGAAGTAGCCATAACCCCCATAGGGATTGAAGACCTCAACTGTGCCTCCATCCTTAGCCTGGGCGGTCATGAACACATATACAAAGCTTCTGGGCAGCAACGAGTGGCTGTTGTAACCGTCACTGACCACAAGCAGCTTTTCCATGCTTTCTCCTTTGACCACTACCGTTCTGCTAGCCAGGGACGGATACTTTGACGCGATATAGGCATCCACCTCTTTAGCAAACTCGATATAAGTTTTCTGTTCTATATCCTTCACATCTCGGATAAAGCCAAAGCTGCCTGTACCGATGGGTGGAAGCGTGGGTTTATTTTTTCGCACGCGTGAATCCATGAACAGAGCGTTTTCCTGTGCCGCATCCAGAACCGCCTGAATGCTGTGGCAAGAATACTCTGCGGCGGACGCGAAACCGTAAACGCCATTTTTATATACTCTTGCAGAAACTCCGCTGTCATCAGAGCGTGAATTGGCTACCAGATTTCCGTTAAGCAGTGCAACTCCCCTTCTGGTGTTCACTTGCGCCCTTAGTTCCGTATGTTCGCGGAAAAGCCCCTTATAATCTGTTATCAGATCCTTTAACACAATATTCCCTCCATCTTTGTTTCACATGTATCTTCTGGAAATGATTATACCATGATATCACCGCATTCACTCAAAAATCTTCGTCATGCATCTTTATTCAGCGAGTCACCGGATGCTGAATTTAGAATAAGTACTATAAAATATTCATTTCGTTTAGAAAGAAGCAGATGACCTTTCATAGGATATTCACTTTGAATAACGCATGTAGATGCTTCTCTCATGAAACCCAAGGGATTTCCAAAACTCAATCCCATGCGTATTCCAGAATAAAACCTCCACATCAATATCACGCGTTCCAAACAATTCCATCAGCTTTTGAAATGCTATTGTACCATAGCCCTTTCTTCGAAATGGCCTGCAGATGAAAAAATGTCTTAAGTAAAGCGGTTTTCTGTTTACGTCCATCAAGGCATACCCCACACAATAAATGCCCTGATAAAAAAGAAAAGCTTTATAATGCGTACGAATAAAGTGCTTCATCCTTTGTTTCAGCGCAGCTTTACTCATTGGATTTTCGTGACCCTCATCCTCAATTAACTGGCGGTTGAGTTCAGTCAATAAGTCAAGATCATCATCTGAGCAAAGCTTCAGGACGAATGTATCCATATGACCTCCTCCCGTCAAAGACGCTACCTGATGAATGATAAAATCGAATGTTCTCAGGTATATTTTACATAACAAAATAGAAAAAAGAAAGCAGTTGCTACTTTTTTTTGGTATTTGATTATATAATCAGCTCTAAATACTTATTGGATTATAGATGGCTGGAAAATAAAAAAAGGAGCCATCCCATCGGACAGCTCCCAGCTTGCTTCATTTGAGTTAGTTTGTTTTGAACTTCTTTAGATTATCATTTAATTCACCTGACAGCTTGCCTAATTGTTCAAAGGATCTTACAATTTCTTCAATGCTTGCGCTCTGTTCCTGGGTGGTTGCTGAAACCTCTTCCACCACCGCCGCTGATTCCTCGGACACTCCGGCAACGTCAGAAATTTCACTGCTGATAATGCTGAATCCATTTTCAAGCAGTTGAGTGGCTTCCTGAACGTTCATTGCATTTTGGTAGGCCTTTCCGATGGAAGCCAATATTTCCTGAAATACGCCGGCTGTTACAGCCAAGGATGCGCCTTGATCAGACACCGCATCCTGAGAGGTTCTCACCGAATCTACTGCTTTGTTGACAGCTTGTTTCACCTCGTCAATGATGGATATAATCATCTTGGTGGAGTTTACCGTTTCCTCAGCAAGCTTGCGGATTTCGTCGGCGACCACCGCAAAGCCCTTGCCGAGCTCCCCTGCCCTGGCAGCTTCAATGCTTGCGTTCAATGACAGCAGTTTGGTTTGCTTGGAAATATTGTTGATCACATCGATAATTCCGGTTATTTCAGAAACAGTATTAGCAAGGTGCTGGATGGAAGTTTCGGTGTTTCTGGAAGCTTCAACATTGACATCCATTTTTTCCTTTTGAAAGGCCAGCGTATCCGTGCCTTTCTCGGCTAGTTCCCGGGCGTGTTGGGTAAGTTGGCCGGATTCTATCATATCCTGATTAATTTTTTCTATACTTAGCTTTGTGTCTGTTGCCTTATTGTTAATCTCGTCGGCAGAGGTTGCCTGCTTGGTTATCCCTTCGGCTAAATCCTGAACGGAATCGTTGATCTGGGAGGTTCCTGCCAATATCTGCAGCATGGAACGGTTGATAAGCAGCGATTTTTCATTTACCTGGTTCGAAACATGGATGGCTTCATTCAGTAATTCTCTAAGGCTGATAATGCTCTTGTTGAATGCATCTGCCAATACTCTTGTTTCATCTTTTGATTTCACCTGAACTTCAAAGGTTAAATCTCCTTCAGACAACTTGCTGGACAGTTGCGTCAACTTTTGGATTGGTCTGGTTATTCTTGTACCAAAGTAAATTGAAATCAGAATCACCAGAATGAGAAAAACGGCTGAAAATGTCACTGTTGTTATCATTAAGCGATCCGAAATCCCCGTGGTCAGGATATTAAATGTATCTACACTGGTTTCAACACTGCCTAAAAACTGTGTGGCACCTATTACCCATTGATATTGATTATCTGATATAACAAAGGAACTAACCGGAGAAAATTCGCTTTCGCCAGCCTTCTTCAGGCTGAAATCCAAAAACGCGCCTGAAGTATTAGATGTTGCAGTCTCAATGATTTCTTTAAAGACCTTCCGTCCATCATACTCCATATCCAAAACATTTTTTCCCTCCAAAGAGACATCCGTCGGAAAATATACCATGGTTCCATCCATGGAAAGGATAAAGTATGATCCTGTGTCTCCACTGTATCCACTGGTGTTTCGAATGTGTTTTACAGCTTCCGTCTTTGCTTCTTCCAAAGTGAATTTCCAGACTGACTGCTGAAACTGAAATGTTTTTAAGGAAAACAGTGCTATTTTCGCAACAGATTTTATGCGCGTATCCAATTCTTCACTCAGGCTACCATGATAAAGTTCCTTTGTTTCAGTTCTAAGGTTATTCAGAGCGAAAAAATTAGATGTCAGAAAAAACGCTGAGGAGACGAAACAGATAATGATAGACAATAACATGATCTTAATACTTAATCTCTTCAAGATTATGCCCACCTCTTTTATCACAATGCTTGATAACATATATATACCAATACTTTTCACTGTAAAAACACAAAAGTAAAAATGGTATTGATGTTCTACTGTAAATGTAATTATTTTGAAGAGACTTTCAACGCATGATAGCCTAACGAAAATATCCATGCTTCCGCTGCAAAGATAAAAATTCGCTGTAGAATTCCGATGACCCCAGTGAAATTCAATTTTAGTAAAAGCAGTAAATTATACCCTATTTACATCAAATGATTTACATTTATTTCATAGTATTATGTCAGCCCAGTTTTTGCTCTATTAATTGAGCCAAATCTGCAGCCTTTTGAGAAATGTAGCTCTGATCCTTGCCTTCAATCATCACCCGCACCAGCGGTTCGGTTCCGGAAGGCCTGATCAGCACGCGTCCCTCACCATGAAACGCATCCTCAAGTTCCTTACATTTCGCGGCGATTTCAGGATCCTGCATATAGGTGTACTTACGCTCGTTTTTCACCTTCGCGTTTTTCAGCACCTGAGGGTAGATTTGCATGATGGATGCCAGTTCGGACAAGCTTTTTCCTGTTCTTTTCATGATCTGTACCAGCTGCAGTGCTGTAAGCTGCCCGTCCCCGGTGGTGTTGTATTGAAGCATCAGCACGTGACCGGATTGCTCCCCGCCCAGTATATGGCCGAACTTCAGCATTTGCTCGAGAACATATCTGTCTCCTACCGTGGTCTTTTCCAGTGTCAGGCCCTGCTCCCTGGCCATGATGTCCATGCCCAGATTGCTCATGACAGTGACGACAATGGTATTGTTTGCAAGCTGGTTTCTGTTACGAAGGTCCAGCCCGATAATGCTTAAAATCCTGTCACCGTCCACATCGATACCATTTGCGTCTACTGCCAGGACCCTGTCGGCGTCTCCATCAAAGGCCAGGCCGATATCGCACCTGTTTTCAACAACAAATTCCTTCAGCATTCCCATGTGGGTGGAGCCGCAGTTACGGTTTATATTCACACCATCGGGGCAGTTATTGATGACAAGAACCTCTGCACCCAGTTTCTTGAAAACCTCGGGGGCCGTTTCAAATGCGGCGCCGTTCGCACAGTCCAAAGCGATTTTCAGGCCTTCAAAACTGGTATCTACAGATTTGGCGAGGAACGCAACATAATCATCCCTGGCTTTTGTCATGCTGATGATGTGTCCCACGCTGTCGCCAGATGGGTTTGGCAACACCTCGGAATGATCCAGAAGAATGCCTTCAATGCGTTCTTCAATGCTGTCCGGCAGCTTGTAGCCATTTTTATCGAAGAACTTAATACCATTGAATTCAGCGGGGTTATGGGATGCGGAGATTACCGCGCCGGCGTCCGCACCATACTCCCGGATTAAGAAAGCCACCGCTGGAGTGGAAATAACCCCCACACATACCGCAATTGCACCTGAGGAACAAATACCTGCCACCAGGGAGTTTTCAAGCATGTCCCCTGATAACCTGGTGTCTTTTCCAATGACGATTTTTGGAATATGATCCCCTTGTTCGGACAATACATAGGCACCGGCCTTGCCCAATTGAAAAGCCAGTTCGCAGGTTAATTCGGTGTTAGCAATACCGCGCACACCGTCAGTGCCAAATAATCTACCCAAACAAAATTCCTCCTTACAATAAAGCAGGTAATTACACCCGGAAAGCCGGGCTGACCTGATACCCGGTTCAAAAATATAGTTTATTATACTCGATTCCGGTTTGTACTATCAATCGTTTTTTTTGATAAAAATGAATGCGCAACAGAAAAGGGGTCTGAATCCCCCAGTGTCTGTTTTTCACCTTGATTCACGAATTCTTCATGATCACGTTTTCAATGACGTTTGCAACATCTTCGCAGGCATCACAGCATCGCTCCAGGTAATGGAAGGTCTGATCCCATGCCATTACTTCAATGGGTTGAGAACAACTCACATACAGGTTCCTGGTTGCCTCGGTAAAAAGGCTGTCGCCCTCTTCTTCCAGAATATTAATTTCTACAATCAAATTGTGCAGGGTCTGCGATTTCCGGAAATTATGAAATTCCTGTAATGCAAGTTTTGATGCCTTGCAGCATTTGACGATGATCTCGGTCATTTTAACCGCATGCTCCCGAATGCTTTGAATATTGAACATATACATGCGCATCACGACATCTTCTATCGTATCGGTTACATTATCGATCGCATCAGCCATGGCCATGATATCTTCACGCTCTATGGGTGTAATAAACTCGTGTACAAGCTTTTTGATCATAGCATGCCGCTCGGTATCGCCAGCATGCTCGATGGCGTGCATTTCGATCAGCTTTTCCTTAATGGTTGCGGCCTGATAGTTGGTCATGATCTCATTCAAAAGCTCTGCAGCCTGACAGGAAAATTCGATCAGATTCACAAAAGTTTCAAAATAGTCTTCCTTTTTTACTCGTGCCATGAAATCACCTTCACTTACGCTTTCATCCATAATATTGGTTCCCGGACAATTGTGCCGGGTGGAAATAATTTAATCACTCAAAAATTTTCATACTAGAATAATATTACAAAAAGTTTGGCCATTAAAAAACCTATCAAGCCGCATCCCGGAAAGGTTAAAACCCAAGCCAGCACCATTTCTTTGACCACACCCCAGTTCACGCTGGAAACCCGTTTAGCAGCACCGACACCCATGATTGCAGTTGTTTTCGTATGGGTCGTGCTAACCGGAAGACCCAGAAGCGACGCAGTAAGTAAACTGATAATAGCGGCCAGATCAGCAGAAAAGCCCTGATACTTTTCCAGCTTGACCAAATCCATGCCCACGGCTTTGATAATACGGTAACCTCCAGCGGAAGTACCGCTGGAAATAACGATGGAAATTAAAAAGATCAGCCAGATGGGAACAGAAAACTCCGTCACATTGGATTGACCATTTACAAGAAACACACCCAGCAGAAAAACGCCCATAAATTTCTGCCCGTCCTGGGCACCATGCATGAAAGCCATTCCGGCTCCGCCAAAAATCTGGGCATATTGGAACACGGTATCTGTTTTTTTTCGACTCACCTTGCAGCAAGTTTTTTCGATGAACTTCACAATGAGAAAACCAAGCGGGAAACCCATTAAAACCGAAAGACCCAGGCCGTAAATAACCTTCACCCATTCGGATGGATTCACCCCTGCAAGCCCACCCTGCAAGGCAATGGCAGCACCGGTAATACCGGCAATCAGCGCGTGGCTTTCGCTGGTGGGAATGCCAAACCACCATGCAGAGGTCGCCCAAAGGACGATAGCAAAAAGCGCGGCACAAAGTGCAACCAGTGCGTCATGGGTATCTCCGCCAAAGTCAACCATTTTATAAATTGTTTGCGCAACGGTGGAATTGATCAGGGTCATGACAAATACCCCAAGAAAATCAAAAAAGGCTGCCATGATGATGGCTGCTCGGGGGTTCATTGCGCGGGTAGAGATGACTGTAGCAATGGCATTTGGAGCGTCGGTCCAGCCATTGACAAAAACCACCCCTAAAACCAGTAAAACCGTAATCAAAAGCGGAGGAGTGGATACCAATTGTTGTAAAAACTCATTTAGCTCAAGCGTCATATTGCTACTCTTTCCTGCCTTCACCGCATCGTGAAAGCTAAACTTTCAATCGTATACAGATCAAGCATAACATTAGATTTATAATTGTACAATTGTTATTTGGCGGCGACGACCCCCTGCGGATCAGTCGTGTAGTGACCAACCAGCCTGTGGTTGATGTCATCCATCACCGATTCTGCGATATTTTTACAGTTGTCGGTCATCCGCTCCACGGTATGAATCAACTCCACATAGGTAATAGCGGATTCCATCCGTACCTCCGAAAAATGACGTTCCGTTGAATATTTTAGCATAGGCAGAAAACATGTACAAGGTAAAATCTAGATTCTGAAGCAGTTAATACACAAGATTTTCTGCTATTTTCCCGATTAGGCTTACCTGGGATGCCTGATAAACTTATAACGACTATAAGGATCGGTTCTGAAATCATACCATCATCAAGTTTTTATCCGTATAACCATGGGGATTTCAGGGTCTGGTAAATGCTGCTCAATGTGTAAACAGGCTTTTCCGAGCAGTTTTCTAAATGTTTCAGCAATAAAAAACCTTGCCGCTTAGCGACAAGGTTTCGACAATGGTGGAATGATTGTTTGCGTTAAACCGATTCGGACTGCGATGGGACTATCAGGGATTTTAGTTGTTTTCTTCTTCCGGTGCCATGGTTGGTGTTGGGGTAGGATCCCCAGGTTCCAGTGTTGGGGTTGGTGATATGGAAAGAACAACATTTTCTGCCTCAACCGTAACCGAAACACTGTCATCCAATGATACGCCGGAAGGCAGGGATATTTCGATATCAACCGATCGGGTCCCTTGATCCAGCTCCGATACATCAACAAAACCCCGAATCGCTTTTTTATCAAGGGTGTCCAGAATTTCTCCAGGGCCTTTTACGCTGAAGGCGATATCATCCTCAAGGATGCGATACTGCATTTTTCCAGTGACATCCCCGCCAAAAATCGTGACCGAAGATTTGGGGATGCTGATCATTTGATGTGAATATTGTTGGATGTTTACCTGTGCTGTGATGACATTTCCGGTTTTGTATAACTGCACAGCCTCGGGCAGCTGCACCTGCAACTCCTTTTGAAAGGAAGCATTGAGGTTACTGACATCCAGTTGCTCCGTTCGCACTTCGGAGATATCCTTGATGATATCATAATCCCCGGTGATACGGACACTGTCCTGAGAAAGGGTGAAATCCTTCACATAATGATCTTCTCTGGGTTTTCCGGTAACCGATGTGGCAACCTTAACCGTTTTAGACAGCGCATACGCTACGTTCACCTGTACATTAGCCCCAGGCATGGAAATTGTTTTTCCATTTTCATTATAAACCTCGAGGCGTCGGTTAATCGAGTTGTCTTCGAGCAAATGCTGCCGATCCACCGTTACCGCAACACTGTTGATACTGTTCATGACGCTTTCAAGATCCTCAAGGATAATTGTGTTCGGGTTTGTCTTCACATTGACCGCATCATACCCTTCGGGTAGCTCACCAGACCACTTTACCGAAACAGGAAATTCTTTGCGGATAATATTCTCCAGCTTAATCTTGACAACCTTCGGGTATACATCCAGCACGATCACGTCCTGGTCACCTATGTACTCGGGCAGTGGGATGGAAACCTCTGTTGTTTCAGTATTCTCGATGGGTGAAAAATCAAGAAAGGCCTGAAAATCGTTGGAGGAAATCTTATCCAGTCGCTGCTTTCTGCCCCGAATTACAACATCTATCGTATTGGGAACACTGGAGGATACCAGGCTGATATTGCTCGTTTCGAGAACCTCCCGGTTTGAGCGCAGAGGGATGGAGACCGTTCGTTCTATCAGCGGGTTTTGCTGATCCAGTACGATGAACCACAGCATAATGCCGATTAAAACTGAAACAATTTTTAGAACGAGATCCTTCTCGAAAAACTGACTAAACCGTTTATTCATCGGCCTTCACCTTTCTAAACCAAAAACGCATCTTTTTATTGTTATTCTTGTCCAGAAGAAAGCGATACAAGGCTTTTCTAAGGGTGTCGGGTGTGAGGTTGCGCGTGAGCCCCCCGTTGTGGGCATAGGATATTTTCCCGGATTCCTCAGATACCACAACGGAGATGGCATCGGAAACCTCGGTGATGCCAAGGGCTGCACGGTGGCGAGTTCCCAACTCCCGACTGAGGCTTGGGTTCTCGGTGAGGGGAAGATAACAGGCAGCCGCTTTGATCTTGTTGCTGCGGATAATGACAGCACCGTCATGCAGCGGAGTGTTGGGGGTGAAAATATTCGTAAGCAGCTCGAAGGAGATCTGGGAATCCATTTGCGTACCAGTATTGATGATGTCTCCGATCTTGGTGTTTCTTTCAACGACGATCAGCGCCCCGATATAGTTCTCTGATAGATGAGCACAGCACTTCACAATATCTTCGATGGATGCGGTTGTACGCAGTTGATCCTCATCGTTGTCGGGAATAAAGTAGTTGCGAAACCCGCTGTTTCCGATCTTTTCAAGGCCTCTGCGAAGCTCAGGCTGAAACAGGACAATCAAGGCAAAGCCCAATAGAGATATGGCCCCTTCGAGAAGAAATGCCATGGTTTTCAGCCCGATTTGCTGCGCAAACCAAAGACCGACAACGATAAACAGAATCCCCTTCACCAGTTGCATGGCCCTGGTTTCACGCACCAGCTGTATGACCTTGTAAACAATGTAGGAGATGATACCAATATCGATAAGCATTAAAAGAAGATCAAAGGACCCATTCAGCCCCAGATAATTCCCTATGACTATAAAGAACTCCCTGATGTTATCCACACTTGCCACAAATAGCTCTCCCGCCTGATATATTTCGTATTTATTGTAACCTACATCAATTCGATTCTCAAGAGAGGTAACGCAATGTTTTTCCGCGACCTGTGGGTAAGCTAAAAAATGGCTTACACTTCTTTTTTGGGGTATGACTTCTTTACGAAGAACCCTGAAAAGCTATCGTGGAAGTTAAGTTTTAACGATCCTATGTATATACCTTACGGCTTGTCCATATACCTTTCCAAAGTGGCTATGCCCACAACCAAACAGCGGAAACTTATTGCAACAGATTGCAACAGAAGCATTTGCTTCAGCAAATGCAACACACCGCAACAACGAAGCTTTAGCCTCGTTATACCTTCAAAACATCAAATTCCTGTTCTGATTTCATGTTTTGCAGATATAAGCCACTATTGTGATTATAACCTGTTCACATTGGAATTGATACACTCTGGCTGACTTTGTAACATAAATGCAAAAAATACCGGATAATTCAAATGCCCCTCAGTGAGAAATTCTCTTCATCACTGAAAGGCATTAAACAATGTGACTTGTGTTACAGTTTTCAAAGGGTCGCTCATTGTTGGTTTTTGCTTTGCAAAAACCTCTGCTTACGGGTCGCTCATTGCTGGGTTTTGTAACCAAAACCCTCTGCTTACGGGTCGCTCATTGCTGGGTTTTGTAACCAAAACCCTCTGCTTA
>JAAYJG010000375.1 GCA_012523055.1 Ruminiclostridium sp.
AAATGAAAAAGCCTTTCACAGGCCTGCTGTTTGATAGTGATAGATATTGACATGGTCACACTCCAAGTGTGTCCAATAAATCCATACCATACTAAATATGACAAAAAAAATACCCTTTTACAGTTACCGTCATGTTGTAAAACCCGGCATTACTGGCTGGGCACAGGTACGATATGGATATACCTCAGATACTGAAGAGGCCCAGATCAAGATTGAACATGATTTCTTTTATATTAAACATTGTTCAATCTCACTGGATTTTTACATTACGTTATTAACTATAAAGACTATGCTGACTGGGTTTGGTGCCAGATAACTAAGCTTGATTCAGCAAACCCAATAAATATTGCCCATAACCTGTTTTTGCTAACGGTTTTATTTTTTCCATTAACTCTTCCTTAGACAACCATCCATTCCGGTAACCAATTTCTTCCAGACAAGCTATTTTTAAACCTTGCCTGTTCTCGATGGTTTGTACAAAATGCCCTGCCTCCATCAGGCTACCATGCGTTCCGGTATCAAGCCATGCAAAACCGCGTCCAAGCAATTCAACGTTTAACGTTCCCTGCTCCAAATATGTTTGGTTTATAGTGGTAATTTCCAATTCACCACGAGCTGATGGTTTAACATTTTTAGCGATATCAACAACATGATTATCATAAAAATACAAACCCGTCACTGCCCAATTTGATTTAGGTTGAAGCGGCTTTTCTTCAATAGTTAAAGCTTTAAAATTCTCATCAAATTCGACGACACCAAAGCGCTCCGGATCCTGAACATGATAGCCAAATACCGTAGCGCCTTCTTTACGCTCTACCGCTTGTTCAAGTTTATTACCAAAACCCTCACCAAAGAAAATATTGTCACCCAGCACCAGACAAACACTATCTTTCCCGATAAATTCTTCACCAATAATAAATGCCTGCGCTAAACCATCGGGACTGGGTTGTATGGCATAACTTAGATTAATACCATAATCAGAACCATTACCTAACAGACGCTTATACCCAAACATATCCTCTGGCGTACTTATGATTAAAATATCCCTGATGCCAGCCAGCATGAGTACTGACAAAGGGTAATACACCATAGGCTTATCATAAACAGGTAACAACTGCTTTGATACTCCTTTTGTTATAGGATATAACCTTGTTCCTGAACCACCTGCTAAAACAATTCCTTTCACCTTATTATTCTCCCAAACCTAAACGTTGTTGATGATAGGTTCCCGCTTTAACACGTTGCCACCAATCCTCATTATCCAGATACCATTGAACCGTTTTACGTAAACCGGTTTCAAACGTTTCTTCAGGTTGCCAACCCAATTCTTTTTGAATTTTACTTGCGTCTATGGCATAACGTGCGTCATGACCGGGACGATCCTGCACATAAGTAATTAAATCCGTGTACGCTGCAATATGTTGTGTATGTGGATTATTGGCCACTGGCTTCAACTGTTCCAGTAAAGAACAAACCGCTTTCACTACATCGATGTTTTTCTTTTCATTATGACCACCAATATTATAAGTTTTGCCTGCCGCTGCCTGAATCAATACGGTATAAAGCGCCTGTGCATGATCCTCAACATACAACCAATCCCGTATTTGCTCTCCTTTTCCATAAATGGGCAACGATTTGCCACTCAGGGCATTTAGAATGACCAGTGGAATCAGTTTTTCAGGAAAATGATAGGGACCATAATTATTTGAGCAATTGGTAATTAAAACAGGTAAACCAAAAGTCCGCCCCCACGCCCTTACCAGATGATCACTGGATGCCTTGGAGGCGGAATAAGGGCTACTGGGTGAATAGGGTGTATCTTCGACAAAAAGGTCTGTCGTACCATGCAAGTCACCATACACCTCATCGGTAGAAACATGATGGAAGCGGAAGTTACTCTTAATCTCATCCGTCACACTAGACAAATATGAGCGAGTTGCCTCAAGTAAGGTGTAAGTTCCCATTATATTAGTCTGGATAAAAACACCCGGTCCGTCAATTGAACGGTCAACATGACTTTCAGCGGCCAAATGCATAATATGCGTTGGCTGATATTGTTTAAAAATGGCATTAATCTTTTCGGCATCACAAATATCAACCTGCTCAAAATGGTAGCGCGGATTGTTTTGTACCACAGAAACCGAATCCAGATTACCAGCGTAAGTCAGTTTATCAATATTAATGACGGTGTCGTTTGTATTATTGATAATATGTCGCACAACCGCCGACCCAATGAATCCGGCACCACCAGTAACTAAGATTTTTCGATTTATCATAATACTCATAACTTACAGAACAGTGATAGGGATCAAGATACGATGCTATCCCTGAATAAGCAACTTTGCTTTTTTATAAAATTCAAATCAGTTTTAATGATAATCATTTAAAAAAAATTTCAACATGTATCCTCTTGTATCTTATACCAAATGCAAGTAAGATGGGTGTTGAATTATTCTGAATAAAAAAACACAAACCCAAAAAACGTTTTGGTCTCTTCAGTTGCAAACTGATGACCGCCATACTGTTTCATGTAATTGCTATGCTCAACCTGACAAAGAAATCTTTTATTTCACTAATTTTTTAAAAGGAATGGTCGTCTTCTCGTGGTCAATTCAAGTAGATTTTCCCTGTCTCAAAAAAGCTCGCGGATTTTATGGGCTTTTTTAATTTCCTTAATATTTGTATCTACTCTTTGTTTTTTCTTTGAGCCGTACTGGAAAACAAACGATGATGTCGGCATGTCAATGGTGGCTCACGGCTATGGGTTTGCCGCAGTAAGTTCACCAACCTTGGTGTTTTCCAATGTCATCTGGGGTTATCTGATTCGTGCCATCCCTCAAATAAATGGAATATTAGGGTATTCCACCATCACCCTCGGCACACTTGTCGGAATAAGTACAGCCATATTATTCGTATTACGCCAATTTGGAATTGGCTGGCTGGTATCTCTATTCGTAATATTATTTTTACTTGTACGCCCTGTCCTTTTCCCTCAATTTACCATTAATGCCGGTCTGCTTGCTGTAGCAGCAATTGCATGTTGGTCTCTTTATGAACAACAGGAAAACAAATATGCCTTGTCAGCGGGCTGTGTTCTTGCATTCTGCAGTTATCTTGTGCGTAATCATGAGTTCTTACTGGTCATACTCATTGCATTACCATTCCTGCCTTGGTCAAAATTACTTAAAGACAGGACAGCACAAGCTGCTGCAATCGGTCTTTTACTGGCCATCAGCATTGCCACCTTTATAGACTATCAAGCATACCAAGGCAGTGAATGGCAGGCATTCAACGCATTAGACCCTGCCCGTGTACCGTTTACGGATTTTGGCGCGGCCGCTCAACTCAATCAGCATCCGGAAATTCTGTCACGACATAGTTACAGTACGAACGATATTACTTTAATTAACGCATGGTTCTTTGCTGATCCGACTATTGCAAATCCGACCGCATTAAATACTATGCTAACCGAACTGGGTCCTCTCGCTGCCCAACCCAACTCACTCAACAATGGTTGGGCGGGTATTCAGGCGCTTGCGCACCCTGTTTTGCTACCTGGCGTTTTGACAGCCATATTGTTGTTTTTCATATTGCCAAGTCGAAGGCTATTCATAACTTGGATGCTTTGCCTTATGGCATTATTTGCATTAGGTATACTTGGTCGACCCGGTATTCTGCGAGTTTATATTCCTGTGTTGGCTTTAATGTTAATTGCCCCCTTCCTTGAGCGCAATAACAGCCATACAAACAAACGTTTACCTTGGCACCTGACGCAAGTAGTGATCGTAGTAGCAGCAATTTTCAACACCATACAAGTTTTCTCTGATTCCAGAGCGACACAACAATACTCTGAATCTATCCGCAAAAATCTGTCTGGTTTCCCGGATCATACCGTTATAACATGGGGGGCAGCATTTCCTTATGAAAATGTTTATCCGGTTCTAAAACAATCAGAGTCTGCCATGAAATACCAGCATTACAGTCTGGGAACAGATACTCTTGCGCCATTTTCACGGGCATTTCTTGAAGAAAAAAACGGTACAGGCATGATTGCGCGACTGATTTCCAAAGAGGGTGTTCCTATTATTGCTGACAAACCCCTGTTTGATCTGCTCGCCATTTACTGCAAAGAACATTTTGATGGGGATTTGGAAGAGCTTGTCAGCCAGCAATATGGCCACATTCATCTTAGTTGGCGCCGTTGTAATACCCAAAAGTCTCAATAAGGGTAAAGCCGGCTCAGTGCAATGTCATGAGCAATAATTAACGCAGATCACAAAAGGAAGAATGATGAATCAGAAAGTTCCGTTCAATTGGCCCCATATGACGGGTAAAGAACTTCATTACATCGCAGAGGCACACCTTAATGGCAGCCTTGCCGGTGATGGCCCCTTCACAAAACGCTGTCACGCCTGGTTAGAGCAAAAAAGCGGCACAGCCAAGGCATTGCTCACACACTCCTGCACCGCTGCTTTAGAAATGTCCGCGCTATTGCTGGATATTAAACCTGGTGATGAAATCATCATGCCTTCATATACTTTTGTGTCAACAGCCAATGCTTTCGTGCTTCGCGGTGGTGTTCCGGTCTTCGTTGATATTCGAAACGACACCTTGAACATTGATGAAACCCTCATTGAGGCAGCGATCACCCCGCGTACACGAGCCATCGTCGCAGTACATTATGCCGGTGTTTCCTGCGAAATGGACACCATTATGGAAGTTGCCAAACGCCACCACCTTCGGGTAGTTGAAGATGCTGCCCAAGGCTTAATGTCGTACTACAAAGGACGTGCGCTGGGCAGTATTGGTGATCTGGGAACATACAGCTTTCATGAGACAAAAAATGTCATTTCCGGAGAGGGCGGTGCATTATTGGTCAATGATCCTGACTTGAAGCTGCGTGCAGAAATCATCCGTGAGAAAGGGACGGACCGCAGCCGTTTCTTTCGTGGAGAAATCGATAAATATACCTGGCAAGATATAGGTTCTTCATTTTTACCAGGAGAGTTGATCGCCGCTTTCTTATGGGCCCAGTTTGAAGAAGCCGAACGTATCACAACGCAACGGCTGGCAAGCTGGCAGCACTATCACGGTCAACTTGAAACGCTTGAGGCCAAGGGAGTACTGCGTCGGCCAATCGTACCAGAGTCCTGTCAACACAACGCACATATGTACTACGTACTGCTAGCACCGGAAATTAACAGGCAAGAAATTTTAGCCAAGTTGAAGCAACAAGGAATTTTGTCTGTATTCCACTACATCCCCTTGCACTCTTCACCTGCTGGCTTAAAGTACTGTAAGACTCATGGTGATCTCGAGGTAACGGTTCGTCAATCCGAACAATTGATTCGATTACCGCTTTGGGTAGGTCTTTCTACCATGCAGCAAGACAAGATTGTTGAAGTTTTATGTGATGCAGTAAGTTGATATTATCGTCATGAACCTCAAAATGCCCGGATCCCCCAAGCTCGGTATTGCCCAGAGAAGCCTAACGCAAAGACACACGCCAAAATATGCTACAATCAGTAAAAAAAGTTACTAGAAAAAAATAAAATAATTCAATATCAAACACCCATGCAACTTTAGAGGGGAGCATTTCATGGAGAGGCACCGGTCAAAAATCACGGCTGACTCAGTGGTATCTGTATCAAGCGCGGTAGACAAATCTGGCTCATCACAAAACACCATATTATTTCTCGGTGCCAGTTCCCAACAACTGGCACCGATCAATTATGCACGGCAAGCCGGATTTAAAATCATTACATGTGATAATCGACCTCATAATCCAGGCCACAAACTTGCCCATTGTTCTTATGATATAAGTACAACTGCTTTGCAGGACATTTGCAATAAAGCTGAAGAACAGAAAGTTGATGCCATCATTGCCTATGGCACCGATGTCGGTGCACCCACCGCGGCCTGGGTAAGCGAACGCCTGGGCCTGAATGGCAACCCATACAATGCCGTCATCACCTTGACCGATAAAGGCAAATTCCGCCAATTTCAGAAAGAGAAAAAGCACTTTACTCCCAAGTTCTTGATTTTAAATCAGGAGCGCTTGAAAAATGAAGCCGACTTACCTGCAAAGATTCTTGAAGAACTGGATCTTCCCCTTATTATCAAGCCGGTTGATGCCAGTGGTAGCAGGGGTATTAACCGTGTCCATGAAAAGGAACAATTGCAAAATGCCCTGGCACTTGCCGCTGAAAACTCAAGAAGTGGCGACATCATTATTGAAGAGATGATTCCCTATATAGGCTATCAAATCTGTGGTGAAGGTTTTTTGCATAATGGAAAAATTATCTTTCATGCATTTGCCGATGAACACTTTACACCTGGTATATCACCCCCCGTTGGTGAAACCTTCCCCAGTTCAGCAAGTGAAGCACAGGAGCAAAAAGCGGTTGGCGTCCTCCAGGACATTTTCAGTACATTAGGCATGCGCAAGGGGCCATTTAATTTCGATTTGTTTTACCTGCCCAATGGTGAAGTATTTGTTATTGAAATCGGTCCCCGTAACGGTGGCAACCGGATGCCGGAAGCCATTGCCAATGCTTACGGGGTCGATATGATCGCAGCAACCGTCGAGTCTGCTCTGGGTAACGATGTCCAACTTGAAAGGCAATGGCTTCGTTATAGCGCAACCTATTCTGTCCATAGTAAAAAACCAGGCATATTTGAACGTGTTGAATACGATCCAAAAATCCAGCCACATATCGTCAATGAACAAATGTTTGTCAAACCCGGTGAAAAGGTACAAAGGTTTTCACAGGGCAGTGACATGCTCGGCTGTCTGATTCTGACATTCGACAGCCAGGATCAAATGATCTCAATGATGCAAGACATGGATCAGCTTATCCAGGTCTTGGTTAATGATGAGGATATCCACTGATATGACAGTACCTGAAATATCCATTGTTGCAACCATGTATAAATCACAGGACAACGTAGTTGAATTTTGTGAACGTGTGAATGCAGCCATGAGCCTCTTGGGCAAATCCTTTGAAATCATTCTGGTCAATGATGGTTCCCCGGACCGTTCTGCAGAAATCGCCAGGGAATGCTGTGACAGATTCGGAAATGTTATTCTCGTCGACTTGTCGAGAAACTTCGGCCATCACCAAGCAATGATGGCGGGATTACGTCACGCAACAGGCAATTACATTTTCCTGATCGACTCCGATCTCGAAGAAGAACCGGAATGGATCCTACAGTTCTGGCCAAAACTGTTCGAAGATAACTGTGATGTCATTTACGGTGTACAAGCCTCACGTCGAGGCAATCTAATGTCCAAAATAAGCGGGCGACTTTATTACCAAGCCACCCGACTTCTCACGGGTCTGCCAATGCCTTTTGACCTGGTTACCGCACGTCTGATGACACGTAAATATGTCGATGCACTGCTTCAATTTAAGGAGCGTGAAATAGACATTGCTGCGCTTTGGGTATTGACGGGCTTCAAGCAGCAAGCCTTTCCCGTCACCAAGCACGACAACAGTCCGACCACATACACGCTAAGTAAAAAAATCGCCCTGCTAATAGACTCCATTACTTCCTATAGCAATCGCCCATTGCTTGGCATTTTTTATTTTGGCGCCATCATGGCCATGGTTTCCAGTGCCTTCGCGTTTTACCTTATCCTTAACCGTATTTTCTTTAATTCATCACTTGAAGGCTGGACTTCGGTCATGGTGTCTATCTGGCTGATTGGCGGCTTGATTATTTCTTTCATAGGAATAATCGGAATCTACCTGGCCAAGGTTTTCTCGGAAACCAAACAACGCCCACTCATGATCGTCAAAGAAATATATCCAGGTAAGCACTTGAGCAACCAAGGGAAGAACTATGATTAACGAGTACCTGAAACAGAACCGGTCTGTTATTCAACGTGCCCAAACCTTCAATAATGACCAGCTTGAACGTCA
>JAAYJG010000376.1 GCA_012523055.1 Ruminiclostridium sp.
ATTTTATAGAAGAAATGGAAAGAAGGAATTTCAAAAGAAATAACATAGAACTATTTTTGCAATCCCCACTCCAGCGTCAGAAAAACTCTGATTAAATTCAAAGTTGCGTAAAGCTCTTCTATGTATTAAAATGGCAAAAGGAGGGCTGGAGCAATGAAAAAGTGGCTGAAGACATTACTGATCATCTTTACAGTGCTGGGTGTTCTGGCGGGTGGTATTTATGGCCTGTATTGGAACCCAAAGGTAGACATTTCTGTTTCCAAAGAGGTTCAATCATTTCCCCTCACGACCGAACAAAAACTGGAGGACTTCAACTACCTCTATAATTCTTTGAAATCGGGTTTTCCATATTTTGAAGTAAAAAAAAGGCAGTTTGGTACAGACTGGCTTGCGATGTATGATCAGTTTGAGGCTCAGATCAGCGGCACTGCGGATGATCTTGAATACTACAGAGCTTTGGTGAACATTCTGAATCAGCTTCAAAATGGTCATACCAATATCATAGAACCGGGCTCCCATTATGAGGATTATGTTGAATTATACCGTGGCTCCGGTCCATGGGATCAGGTTTTCAGCAATGCTGAAGTCATGGATCGTTATCAATACTGGAAAGATGTTGTAACAGAAAGTACCATACAATACATCCCCATCTTGTTTCGGTATATTGAAGGCGTATATGTTGCGGATGACGGATATGCAGGGGCAGAACTGGAACAAACCGGAGTGCCTAAGGGTTCTGTTCTGGAATCCGTTGATGGTGTGGAGATCGACAAGTATATCCAAAGTTTGAAATCACAGCGTGTGCTGGCGATTGACAGAATCCGGAACAAACCGATGCTGAAATGGTTTGCCATTCGTGCAGAACAGGAGGTTCAGCTTGGGGTGAGACTTCCGGATAAAACGAAAACCAATATCAGGGTTTCTCCTGCTGAATACGTGCCTCTTTTAAGCAATGGTGACAAACCGGAACATCTTTACACCGCAGAGTATTTCGATGAACTGAACACAGCTTATTTGAAAATTTCATCTTTTAGTTCCAATTATGTGGAAAAGGACAAGGAGGGCATTCTTGAATTCCTTCAGGAATCAACCCAATGTGATGCGCTCATCATTGATATCCGCGGCAATGGGGGAGGAAGCACCAATTACTGGATGAACAACCTTGTACCACCTTTAACATCAACAAAACTGGAATCAGAAGCATATTTGCTTTTTAGAAATTCGCAATACCTGAAACCCTTCATGAAGCGCAAGATGTTTTTTGGCTTTCATGCATTAAACCCCCTTGAACAGTTTCCTCATGCTCTGGATCACCCTGAATATTTTGAAAACAACGACGGTGTTTTCAAAGGCGTCACAAGCGTGATAAACCCTGTCAATACAGTGGCTTTTTCAGGGAAGATTTACTTGTTGGTGGATAAATATGTTTTTTCTTCGGCAGAGGCTTTTGCGGTTTTTGCCAAATCTACGGGCTGGGCAACACTTGTAGGAACAGACACTGGTGGGGACGGTATCGGTTTTGATCCCGTTGCTGTCGCGCTTCCCCATAGTGGGCTTGTGATGCGCTTTCCGTGTGAGATGGGCGTGACACCCGATGGCAAGCCTAACGAAGAAACTGCGACAGAACCCGATATCTATGTGGAGCAAACCTATGAGGACTATTTGATCAAGGTGGAACAGATGGACAACGGAGAAGACATCAATATACTGGAGAACAGGCTGAAATATGATACCATCCTGCGCACGGTTCTGGAGCAGATTGCCCAATGATCTCAGCCAGGCAACAGGATTGAATCACCGTTTCATTACGAAATTATGAACGGAGTGTAAAAAATTAAGATCTGCTGGAATTTGAATTAAATTGTGTATATAATGTACATATTGCGTTTTATGCAGAAAACCATATGATGGAGGATGGAGACTTTGGAAAATAAAACTAAGAAAAAAATGCCGACAGATATTAAAGTTTTTATTATAGTCTGCTCGGTCATAGCTGTTATTCTAATTGCTGCGGTTGTGTACATTATCCAGCCGAAAGATGTGGCACTTGTCCAAAACAGCAGGGTATCCGGTGACGAATTCAAGTATTATTACTCTCAAGACTATCAGACATATGCACAATATATACAATCTTCAGAAAACCCGGAGTCTGTTCTTAACTATGTAAAACAATTGGCACTTTCTCAAGCCATAGAAGTGGAGTATATACTTCAGGAAGCCCAAAAGAACGGATTTAAGGCAGATCAGAAGGAGATGGATGAAAACTGGGCAACCATGGAGCAAAACATCATCAATGCTGCCACAACTTATGAGATGGATGTTGACGATTTTTGTGAGCAATCCTTTGGTACTAACTTGAAAAAGTTAAAACCCCTCTTCAGGGATGCCTTTATAGCCCAGAAATACAGGGAAGCAAAAATTGCCGAAGTAGCTGTTGACGAAACCAAGCTGGCTGCATTTTATGAAGAGAATAAAGCATCTTTTGATTATTACACTGTCAGGCATATTCTTATTGAGCTCGAGCAGGATGCTGAAGACGCGGTTGTTCAGGAAAAGCAAAAACTGGCTCAGGATATTCTGGACAGGGTGAACAAAGGGGAAGACTTTGCAGCGCTTGCCCTGGAATTCAGTGATGATGATGGTTCAAATAAAACCGGTGGCGTGTATGATGTAGATCAGTCCACCAACTTTGTCCCTGAGTTCAAGGAATGGACTTTTGCGAGCAAGGCCGGGGATACAGGCATTGTACAATCCACATATGGGTTCCATGTCATGAAGCTCGATGCTGTTTATGACACCCTGGAAGCAAACAAGGAAGTGATCACACAGGCCTGGCAGGCTAATGAATTCCAGAACAAGATTAATACTGCCCTGAACGATGGAACCGTTAAGGTTGAAATCCTGGATGGTTTCAGTGAGTTTTAAACAACGCATAAGCATGAAAGAGTCGGGGGTTCCCGGCTCTTTTTGTATATGAATGGCTACCTTTGATTTCATGAACCATAACCCAACAGGTTCCAGGCAGCTTTCATCGATTTCTGGCTGTGCCGGGGTTTATAATGAATATGTGGCCACAGGTGATGGACGGTTGAAGCAACAAAGAAGTATAAAAAAGATTTACTCCTAATTTGACATACTGTTGTCACAGATTTACGATATAGTATACATGGCCTCACTGCATTCACTCATATTTATTCATCAAAAGTGGGCTTCCCCCACAACCCAATATCGGTACTCACAGCTGTAAAACATCAAATTCTTGTTTTTATTTGATGTTTTACAGCTGTAAGTTACTAAATGAGTTTCTGCAATGAAATCATGATCAGGAACATATTTCCATAGACCTGACAAAATGATGGTGAAAGATGTGTTTTTGTATGGAATGGCATGAATTGTACCCACAGGAGCGTCAACCGACCATGGAGGATATTTCAGCGTATATCAGCGGGGAATCGAGCCTGCTTTGGCAGTCCCTTATCGACTATATGCAGAAGACATACCAGTTAAAGCCCAAGATGACCTACAGTGGCTGTTCCGGTAAGCCGGGCTGGAACATCAAGCTTCAAAAAAGCGGGCAGTCCTTTGGGACTTTATATCCCGAAAAAAATTCTTTTTCCGTTATGATGGTTTTCAGTTATAAGCTCGACCCCATCATGGAAGCGATCCTTCCGATGCTTAGCCCGGAAATGGCCGATTTATACCGAAACGCCGGTGATTACATGAAGATTGGAAAGTGGATCATGTTCCAGATCAACAATGCAACTGGTGTGGAAGATTATAAAAAGATGGTGGCAGTCAAGCTGCCACCCAAATTTGCCTCATAACAGTAATTTAGAGGTTATGCTTTAATCGATCCTCCTCCTGTTGTACTACCTTTTTATCAATCCGTTCAAACAGGATTTCAACAGGCCTTAATTCAAGTCCGGGTTCAACCTTTACGACCTCCCAGGATGGTTTTGTAATGCTCAGAAAGCCTCTCACCTTTTCCGATGAAAAAGGCAGAAAAGGTTCGAGCAGGTTAGAGAGGTTTGCAATGATCTGAACGCAGGCATTCATTGTTTCGTCGCACCTGTCCGGGTTGTTTTTTACTGTAATCCAGGGCTGCTCATCATCAAAAAATTTGTTTGCCGCCCGAATGTACGCAAAAATTTCCTCCAGAGCCTCCTTGAAGTTCCCCTGCTCGACAGTGCTGCCTGTACTGGCATATAGCGAGTGTATCTCCTTCAGAATAGCCGGGATGGTTTTTGCCTGGGGAACCTGGTTGCTTTGGTATTTCTGAATGAACACCAGGCTGCGGTTCACAAAGTTTCCGTACGCCCCCAGAAGCTCACCGTTATGGGTGTTGATGAATTCACGCCAGGTGAAATCCGTATCTCGTTTTTCCGGCCCGTTTCCAATCATAAAATAACGGATCGAGTCGGGATGGTAACATTCCAGAATATCCTTTATCCAGATGGCCCAGTTTGCGCTGGTGGAGATTTTCCTGCCCTCCAGGGTCATATACTCGCTGGAAATAATGTCATCCGGCAGCCTGAAATGGGCGTCGGTTCGGCCAAGCAGCAAAGAGGGCAGAATGATCGTGTGGAAAGGAATATTGTCCTTTCCATGAACATAATACTGCCGGGAGCTGTTCCAAAAATCGAGGAAGTCCAGGTGGTTCTGTGAACACAGCGTTTCACAGCAGGACAGATACCCCAGCACGTTTTCAGCCCAGATATATATCTTTTTGCCCTCATAGCCCTCCGCCGGTACATCAATGCCACAGTCCAGATCCCGTGTCAGGCTTCTGTCCCGCAAACCCTCACGGATATACCTTGCGGACATTTCACAGGCATTCTTCCGCCAATCGATATGGCTTGAGACATAGGCATCAAGGTCATCTTTCATGCGTGTAACAGCCAGATACAGATGTTTGGTCGCACGCAGCTGCGGAGGGTTGCCGCAGATGCAGCAATGGGCTTGAAGCAGGGCTTCAGGTTCCAGTACACTGCCGCAGGCTTCACACTGATCTCCCCGTGCGTTTTCGCCGCAATTGGGGCAAATACCGTTCACAAACCTGTCCGGAAGAAATTTCTTACAGATTCTGCAGTAAGTCTGCAGTGTTTCCTTTTCATACACATACCCGCCCTTGTAGAGCTTGCGGTGAAAATCCATCACAAAGCTTTTATGCTCTTCACTCGAGGTTTTCCCATAAAGGTCATAAGTAAAACCAAGCCTTTTGAAGCAATCCGTAAACTCATCGTGATAGAAATCGCTGATTTGCGCTGCGGTTTTGTTTTCCTGGCTTGCGCGAATGGCGACCGGTGTGCCATGGCAGTCGCTGCCCGAAACATAACAGACCTTATCACCCTTTGCCCTGAAATACCTGGCCAGAACGTCCCCGGGCAATAACCCGGCAATATGGCCGATATGCAAAGAACCATTTGCATAAGGCCAGGCTCCTCCAATAATGATATTCATCAAAACACCTCATTTCCTCTTCTTGAGTACGCAATCATTTCATATGCGCACTAGTATCATTCAAACATTTCACCACAAAGTCATCCAATTTCCGAACTTTAAAACGCAGATTCCTTGTTGAAAACTCAATTTACCTCCTCAACTTGTGAATAGCGTTTTGAGGCGCTGGTAACGGCATGCTCAGGTGTGGTAGCACACCGCCATCGGTAGTCAGCTGTGCGGCAAGCGCTCAAAGCATAGTGTGAAGGCTAAATAATTGTATCAAAAAAGCTCTCACCCCCAGGAATATCCTGGGGACGAGAGCTACAGCTCCGTGTTACCACCCCGGTTTACCGGTGCCTCACAGCACCAGCCTCAGCAAGAACGAATGCAGGAGTGATTCATACCCGCATTTTATTCTCCGGCACTGTATCGGGTGCACCCGTCACAGCCTAAGCAACAAAGGGCCTCGGTGTGAAAGCTCCAGGACCATATTCGGCTATCTTTTCCCTGCTCCTTTTCAGCAACCGGAGCTCTCTGTAAGGGGATTCAACAGCTTACTCTTCCCTTCATCGCTTCAATATGATGTTTCAATAACTTGGTTCAATCATAATACAGATTATTTCTGAAGTCAATAAGGTACTTTCCACCACAATGTCACTGCTCATAAACCATATCAGGTCACAGACAATCGTTTGTCTGCTGACCCTGCGCATCAATAAAGCCGCTTTCTTGCGGCCCCTTTTCGCGGTATAATAATGTTATGCCTTATGAAATATTCCATTCTATTCTTCTGTAAACCTGTCACAAAAATGGCCGCTTGCGTGTTAATGAATTAGAAGACTTAAAAATGCGGGAGATGGTTGCCATAAAACCCTTGTACAGTTCTCATGAAAGAGGCGGGAACATGGATTTTGATACGGTGTTCCAGGAAAACTACCCAAAAGTATTCAGGCATATTGCTTATCTGAGTGGAAACATTCAGGCGGCGGAAGATATTTCTCAGGAAGTGTTCTCCAGACTGTATCAGAACCCTCCAGAGCACGCCAATATAAGCGCCTGGCTTTTCAAGGTAGCCAATAACCTCACGTATAACCATCTGAGGGATGAAAAAGCCAGGTCAGCGAAAGAGTCTTATTTATCTGTCGGCGAAGAAGATAAAGTAATATCTATCGAGGACGTGGTGATACGCAATCAGGAAGTCAGGCAAATCAGAAAAGCTTTGGCCGCCCTTCAGGAACGCGACAGAATGTGTCTGCTGTTAAAGTTCTCGGGTTACCGTTATAGCGAAATCGCAGAAGTGATCGGAGTGGAAAAAACCTCGGTAGGTACTATTTTAGCAAGGTGCCAGGCTAAGTTTATGGAATCATTCGTAAGGGAGGAATAAGGCATGAAGTGTGTTGAAGCAGGAGATATCCAGGCTTACATCGATGGGGAACTTGAATTATCCAGAAAAAAGGAAATTCAAAAACATCTTGAAGAATGTGAAAAGTGCCACAGGGAGTATATTACCCTGAAGAAGACCGATGATTTGGTGTTTGAAAAGCTTTCGGCTTATAAGCAATTTTACGAAGAAAATAACACTGTCACCAGTAGGAACCATAGTAAACAAAGGCAGGAACAGATGATGCAGGGCACAAGTAACCCGGACAGAGCAAGTAAACACCAAAATGTACAAAACCGGGAGCCCGGCTATAAAGCGGAGAAACAGAATAAAAACGCTAAAAATAAAGGGTTTATTTTTAAGTACAGAAAAGCCTTTATTGCCGCGAGTGTTGCAGCCGTATTGACAATTTGCGTTACAGTCCAGCCTGTCAGGGCGTTCATTTCTGATGCGCTCAGCATCTTCAGGGTTGAAAATGTGAAAAGTTTTCAAATCTCTTATGATGATATAAAGGAAATTCAAAGGAAGCTGGAGGAAAAGACAGGGGATATTGAGCTTGAAAATTTTGGGAAGATTATGTTGGAAGGTTTCACAGAACAAATGCTGACGGTTGATGAAGCAAAGGCCGCGAATGATCCTGCGATTCTGCTGCCTCCTGATGCAAAGGATGACAACATGGAACTCATCCTTTCCCAACCGGGGGCGATTACCTTTACAATGGATGTTAAGAATGTGAATGAAGCTTTAAAATCCTTCGGATCCGAAAAGCTGTTTCCCGATAGCCTGGACGGGAAAACCTTTACGGCTCATTTTGCGGCTCAGATTCAATTCACGTATAATGAAGGAGGAAGCTTCTTTTTCGTAGAGCAGACAAAGTCTCCAGAGCTTGCAGTTCCATCCGGTGTAGATGTGGATCAGATGTACGACTGCCTGGCGGAGCTTCCCATTTTGCCGGAGGATATCCGCCGCCAGCTCCAATCGGTAAAGGACTGGAAAAACACCATCTATCTGCCGGTTACTTCCAGTCCGCTAGAGGTTGAAATCAACCAGGCCAAAGGGTTTATCGCCGAAAATGAGAACGGTGGATGGGCACTTGTGTGGTATGATCAGGGCAACCTTTTCTGTATAGACAGTAATGCGGGGAAGGACGAGATCATCCATTTCGCGGAAAGCTTGAGGTAGTAATGACAGTTATTGAAACCCATGAATTAACGAAAATTTATGGAACCAAAACAGGCTGCAGGGATGTGTCGCTGACCTGCCGCAAGGGGGAAATCTTTGGGTTTCTTGGTCCAAACGGAGCGGGCAAAAGCACCCTGGTTAAAATGCTGACCGGGCTGCTTTTCCCAACCTCCGGCGAAGCTGAAATCCTTGGCAGGCCTTTGGGTGATGTGGCTGTAAGGCAGCGAATGGGTTACCTGCCTGAAAACTTTAAATATCAGGATTGGATGACAGGCGAAGACCTCCTGTCTTTTCATGCCTCCCTTTTCAAGCTGGATAAAGAAACAAAAAAAATCCGGATGGGTGAAGCATTAGAAATTGCCGGGTTGAGGGGCAGTGAAAAATACCGCATTGGAACCTATAGCAAAGGGATGCAGCAAAGAATCGGAATTGCCACCTCGCTGCTTTGTGATCCACAGGTATTGTTCCTGGATGAGCCCACTTCAGCGCTGGATCCTTTGGGGAGAAAGGAAGTCCGCGATCTGCTGCTGCGCTTGAAGGACGATGGAAAAACAATTTTCTTCAACAGCCACCTTCTCGGGGAAGTGGAAGCAATATGTGACAGCATCGCCATTATTAAGGATGGAAACATCTTGAGACAGGGATCCATGGAAAGCATTATGAAGGGAAAAACCGTCCTGCATATCTCCGCAAGCCACTTAACACCAGAGGTACTTGCAAAATTGAAGGGGTTTGATCCGAATCCTGATATTCAGGAAGGGCATGTTGAGCTGCACATTACTGACAGGGAATCCATCCCATCCATCAACAGGGTTCTTGTTGAAAACGGGTGCAGTGTGTATGAGCTTGTCTCCCGCCGGGAAAGCTTGGAGCACCTGTTCATCAACATCGTTAGGGGGGAACCGCAATGATGACAATCGCTCTGGCAACCTTCAGGGAAGTCATCCGTAAAAAGGTGATTCTGGTTATCGGAAGCCTTACTGTTTTATATCTCATTCTGTTCAGCCTGATGATTCATTTTGCCATGGAAGACATGAGAAAATCCCTCGCCGGCAGTGTTGAAATCGTCACGGCTGCCGCAGGGCTTATTTCCATTATTGGTTTCTACTTTTCCAGCATGATTGTCGCCTTTGTCACCATCATGGCTTCTGTGGGAACAATATCTTCCGACATTGAAAGCGGGCTTATTCATTCCATCGTCAGTAAGCCCATAAGAAGGCGGGAATATGTTTTAGGAAAGTATTTGGGGATTAGCGGCTTAAGCATTGGGTACTCGGCTGTTCTATATGTTTTTCTGATGATAATCAATTTTCTCTTTGATATCCCCCCGCTGAACCAGATTCAGCTGCCGGTTTTTATGCAGGGCCTTGTGCTGTTCTGCTATGAACCACTCGTTTTGATTTCTATTTGCCTGTTTGGAAGCGTTGTGTTGAAAACGATGAACAATGGTATCCTTGCAATCGGAATTTATATTCTCGGAATGATAGGGAGCATGATGGAGCAGATTGGAACCATGATCGAGTTAAACGGCCTCGTTCAATGGGGCATTGTCATCAGTCTGATTTCACCGTTTGATTCTATTTACCGGAAGATGATGTCTGTTGTGTATTCTTCTATGAATTTAATTGGCACGTCCTTCGCCGGACCATTCTTCATATCGCAAAAGGTCCCAAGCATATGGATGATGCTATATTCGCTGGTGTTCTGTCTGGGGTTTATCCTGCTGGCGATTCGAAAATTTAACACAAAAGATATCAGTTAAGGTGGGATGAGCCGGTTCGGATACCGGAAGTAACTGAGAATCTACTGCTGCGGTGAATGAGATATTTACAGTTTCCGCAGAGCATAAAAGCGGTGCCTTCCTGAATGGAAACACACCGCTTTTTTCAAATGAATTTGGTTCATCAAGGAACCATCACGTAAAGGAGTTACACGCGTCTATCATGGCGCGGATGTTTTCACCCGGTGTTCCGGGAGAGGCACCTCCGCCAGCGGAAAGGATAATGCCTTCGGTTCCTCCGTAGCTTTGCAGGCAATTTTTAACGGCTGCCTTCACAGAATCTGGGGTGCCCAAGGCCAATTCATCCAGCGGCGGGATATTCCCCAGCAGACACACCTTATTGCCAACCTTGGCCCTTACCTCGGAGATTTCCCTGTTATGTGTGAAATTGAAGATGTTCACCCCCAAATCCGCAATACAATCATAGTATGTATCTCCTTCGGTATCGTTGTGGTAAATTTTCAGCGTGTTCGGGAATGCGTCAAAAATTTCTTTCAGGTATGGGTGAGCAAATTCCATATAGTCGTCTTTTGAAAGGAAGCCGACAATGTCATCGAGCACCAGGATGCCTTCCACTTCAGAAAGCGCATCGGCCTGGGCTTCCAGCCAGTTTTTCACCAGCGTGGTAGTGATTTTCAGCAGCTTGTGCATATTGTCCGGGTCTATCTTCATGGCTACCAGAAATTCCGTAAGGCCCATCAAATGTGTTCCAATCGCCAGAGGGCCTCTGCCGGCAACAATTTTAATCGATTCCCCTGCATCTTTAATTTTCGGCTCCATGTTTTTGTACAGGTTCAGAGCAAAGGGGAGAAGCCCGTCCGTTTTTGGATTGGGTACCTGAAGATGGTCTACCATGTCCATATCATCTGCTGAAGGGATGATGTGATTTACAGTTGGTGTGTTGTTCTCATAAAAGTTTACTTTGCAGCCAAAACCCGATGGTTCCACGGCCATGCCATATTCCACCCAGAAGTCCGGAATAAAGATTAGCTCTGGAAAATCCCTGCGAATTTTCATATTTGCTTCGAACCATTTGTCGGGCATCGTGAAGTAATCCAAGGTTGAAATTCCGGTATACGCCGGCATCCATGGGCTGTCTACGATCAGTCCCACAGGTATTTTGTCGGTCTTTTCCATTGCGGCGCATTTTTTTAAGGTTTCCCACTGTACTTTTTTCATACCATTTCAATCGCCCAATATGAGCAATCGTTCCCTCCATTCCATAAGTAATATACTTATATTCTACTATATTAACAGGCAAATACAATGATAATCTTGAACAAATGTAAAAAAATCAAACTATTTTACCTTATTTGGCTTTTTGCATATGTGATACGTCGCACCGGATTACGTCTTGCTATAGCTAAATTGACTCTTTCCAGGCACACTGGATCCATGATATAATTGGTTTATTGAAAAGAAAGTGAGGAAACCCGATGCCGGCATACGCTTAACTGAGTGAAACCGAATAAACGCTTACACATGAATGTAAAGCCCGGAATTAAGAGATTTTTTAATTGACCCATTGAAATGGATAATAGCCAGAATCGGATTCTTATCGTCTGATATTCGAAAAGCTTCATCCATGGATTGCAGGTTCTATTTGTGTAAAGCGACTCAAGTTAAGAATAGCGGTATTTTTCCTTGCTGCATGACGAATGTTTGAAGGTTTGCCGTATCTTTGATACGGCTGTTTTATTGTGTTTCAGGATTTACCCACGGGCATGGTTCCAGGGGTTCCTGTTACATCCGTATATGTAAGGCTGCAGGTGAAATTGCTTTTCACTGCAGCCTTTTGTATGTTCAAGATGAAAGGAGGCTTCCATATGCCGGCAACAAATATGTCCACCTTAAACGCATAATAGGAGGACTACAGGTCCTCCAAGATACAGGAGGGCAGAAAAATGCAAAAACAGACCTACCAATGGAGGCTGTTCAATATGACGACCGAACCTGTTGAAAGGTACTGCAGCCACTGTGGCAGTAAAGTAACCTTCACGGATTCGGGCAAAAGAAGAGTCAATGCAAACGGTAAAAACCTTTATGAATATGCGATATATAAATGTGAACGAGATCACACATGGAACAAAACACTTAAAATGAATGAGGGGTCAACCGAGTTTGCTGTTTATCAGGAAAGCATCCTGGGATGCAGCAATGAAAACATCGAGTTGTTACACTTTATTGAGGAGGGAATGGATGAAATTGAGATTTTTCTTGAAGAGGTGATCGGTAAATGGAGGCTGGATAAGCTGCTGGGAGAGAAGATACCCGATACCAGCAGAAATGTCATTTGCAAAATGATTGACAACGGTGCAATTCGAGTGGATGGAAGAACTGTCAGGCAAAACATGCGCCTGAAAAAGCATCAGGTCATCACCATTTTTCCGAAAGCTTTCAAAACTGAACCTGAGGTTTGAAATGAAACGACAAATCAGTAAGACGGAGATGGGGGAGGGAAATCCTCTCCCGGCTTCCCGGGGTAAGGTCAACGGGAAAGAAAAGAATTCACCAGTAAAACGCAGATGAGTAGGGAAATCCTCTCCCGGCTTCCGTGAGTTATGGACATCTGACAGGAAAAGAACTATGATTTACATGGGCTCGCGACAACACAGCCTGGCATAGCCTTAAACCCTTCATTCAACAAGAATGGGTGCTCGCTTTGTATAACGGAGCATCCAGGACAATAAACAGATGGGAGATATGAAAATGGAACTAAAAATGATTAGCGATTACAGACATAATGCTTTATATCGGGAAAGCTTCAATGCTTTAGCCCGAAAAATCTTTTGGATTGATTTTGAAAAATGGTACGAAGCAGGCTTTTGGAATGACCGATACATTTGCTTTTCTTTTTTGGACAGAGATCAGGTGGTTGCGAATGTATCTGCAAACCTGTTAAGCTGGGTGGTTCAGGGAAAACAACTGAACGTGATTCAAATCGGAACTGTGATGACACACCCCGATTACCGAAAAAAGGGATTGGCTTCACAATTGATGCAACAAGTACTGAAGACCTATGAAGACCGGTGCGACTTGTTTTATTTGTTTGGAGAACCAAGCGTGAAGAGTTTTTATGAAAGCTTTGGTTTCAAACCCATCCAGGAAACCTGTTTCCATACCGAGCTTAAGGTGAACGGTGAAAGCTCCTCTTGCATCAGAAAGCTTAACCTGTCAGAACCGCGTGACATGGATATCATACGCAGTTTAGCGGCTGAGAGAGCTCCGCTGTCTGGTAAGTTTTGGGTTGAGCATACCCAGTCTCTTTTGGCCTGGCATTTACTGAACGTGTATCCGGAAGAGATTTACTATATTGAACAGTTAAATGCGATTGTGTTATTCAAGGTTGAAGGAGAGAACGTCCATCTGTATGATGTTGTATGCCGGAACCATGTTCCTTTGGAAGAAGTCATGGAGTACCTGGTTCCAAACGGAACATACAAAGTAAACGTTCATTATACACCGGCACAACCGTCAGATTACAACCGCGAACCCTTCGTAACAGACGACTACATATTCTTTGTAAAGGCTAAAGATGAAAGAATGCTGCCTGTAGAATTCTTTCATCCGGTAACTGCTCATGCATAAGGGAACATCTTTACAGGAAAGTGATTCGCAGAAAATCTCATAAAGGTTATACCCGAAAACAAAGACGGCGGCCGACAGGCCGTCGTTATTTTGCTTAAGTGTCGATCATCACTCTCTGCTCTTAGGTCGCTCATTGCTGGATTTTGCTTCGTAAAATCCTCTGCTTACGGGTCGCTCATTGCTGGATTTTGCTTCGTAAAATCCTCTGCTTACGGGTCGCTCATTGCTGGATTTTGCTTCGTAAAATCCTC
>JAAYJG010000377.1 GCA_012523055.1 Ruminiclostridium sp.
AGAAAAGTTTTTTTATTCGCTGAAATAAAAGAATAATGAAAGAACGACAAACCCAAAATAGTAATACTGTATGACATGATTTCACTGCAAGAGCTTATTCCAATGAATAAGTATGCATGAAATATGAATCATTAAGTGAATGCAGTGAAATCATCATCAGATGATTTGGGGGCTGTTTGAACTTGATGGTTGCAGGGGGGATTTGAAATGTGGACTGTTGTATATATGGCACAAAATAAAGATATGGCGGAAAAGCTGAAAACGATCCTGGAAGCTGAAGGTATTTTGGTAAAGCTGAATCCCGTCAGCCAGAAGGAAAAAAACGATAATTATTTTGAAATTTCAGTTCCGGAAGGGGAAGTCGAAGAGGCACACGGCATCATTATTGAAAAAGGCTTCTGATTCAGAACATTTTATTACAGTAGAATACACCGAATACTCGCAGGTCATGAACAGAATAAATTCACTGCATAACCTCATGAAGTATCGTGAGTGGATGCAGTGAAATTATCGGATGATAAAGTAAAGATATACCATTCAACATGTTTTCATAGTACACAGTTGCTGGTTCAGGCCCGTGTGAAAACACGGGCTGTTACTTATGTCGCTCCTGTGGAACTGATCCGGTATTGGGTTGTTGAGCGTTCTAAAAATGAAGAAGTTGGTGAGAAGATGAAACAGATCAAAACAATTGGTGTTTTAACCAGTGGCGGGGATGCCCCGGGGATGAACGCGGCGGTTCGTGCGGTTGTGCGGGCGGGTGTTTTTTATGGTTATAAGGTTTTAGGCGTCAGAAAAGGTTATGAAGGCCTTTTGAATGGTGAAATCATCGAAATGAACCTGCGTTCGGTGGGTGATATCATTCACAGGGGCGGAACGGTTTTGCAAACCGCCAGATCCGCTGAGTTCAACACCGAAGCAGGTGTTCAGAAAGCAATTTCCATCGCTCAGGTGTTTGGGATAGATGCGCTGATTGTCATCGGCGGGGATGGTTCATTCCGCGGAGCGCTGGATCTGACCAAAAAAGGGTTCATCACGATGGGCATTCCCGGAACCATAGACAATGATATCGCATGCTCGGAATATACCATTGGTTTTGACACATGCATGAACACTGTGCAGGATGCCATAGATAAAATCAGAGATACCGCCTACTCCCATGAGAGGTGCAGCGTGCTCGAGGTCATGGGTCGCAAGGCAGGGTACATCGCATTGAACGTAGCTATTTCCGGCGGTGCTGAAGCGGTCATCTTGCCTGAAAAGGAATTCAATATCGACAGGGATATTATCAAGCCCATTATCGAAGGCCGCAATCGCGGGAAGAAACATTACCTTGTCATTATCGCTGAAGGCGTAGGCGGTGCGGTGGAGATTGCCCAATACATTGAAGAAAAAACCGATGTCAAATCAAGGGCTACCATCCTCGGGCACATTCAGCGCGGAGGCAGCCCCACGGTTTATGACAGGGTTATGGCAAGCCGCATGGGCGCACAGACGGTGAAACTGCTGAAAGAGGGCATTTTCAACCGGGTTGTCGCCTTGCAAGGGGGAGCGCTTGTAGATCTGGATATCCAGGAAGCTTTGGGGATGACAAAATCCATTGACGAAGATATGATACAGCTGAATAAAATTCTGGCGCTGTAACCGGGGAGAAAAATGGTATGGGTTCGGAAACGAAATTAATTGTTCGGTACCAGGAAACCGATCAAATGGGTATTGTTCATCACTCCGTTTACCCCATTTGGTTTGAATGCGGAAGGACCGATTATATCAAAAGCATGGGGATGTCCTATGGGCAGATGGAGAAAAACGGGGTTATGCTGCCGCTTTTAAGCATGAGATGCCAATACCGGTATCCATCCTATTACGAGGATGAAATCACTGTTCAATCAAAAATTCAAAGCTTAACACCAACAAGGATCACCTTTCATTATGATATTTACCGCAAGGGTCATGATAAACCTGTGGTTCAGGGTGAAACCGAGCATGTTTGGACCGATGACGGCATGAGGCCTGTGAACCTGAAAAAATTCAGGCCGCAGCTATTCGAGTTTATGAACAACTTGTATTTACAGGAAGGAAGCAATGAACAAAAACAAGAGTAAATGGCGACATATTCCCAATATCCTGACGGTGCTTCGGCTTCTGGCCGTGCCTTTGATGGCGGTCTGGATGCTCGCCGGGAAATGGACCGAAAGCCTGGTTCTTTTTTTGCTGGCCGAGTTGACAGACATCCTGGACGGGGCCATAGCACGCCGTTTTCAGTTTATATCCAATTTTGGCAAGTTGGTTGATCCCCTTGCGGACAAGCTTCTTCAGCTTACCGCACTGTTGCTGCTGTCGGTTGGGAACAGGCTGCCGCCTGTGTTTTTCTATATCCTTTGCGCCAAAGAACTTGCGATGGTTGTGGGTTCGCTGTTCTTCCTGAAAAAAGATATTGTTGTTTCCTCCAACTGGGTTGGCAAAGCAGCCGCAGCGGTTTTGTTTGCCGGTATTGTGCTGGCGTTCTTAAACATTGCGGCAGCAGCCTATGTTTTATGGCTGGGTGTGGGTGTTTCACTGGCTGCAGCAGTCGTATATCTGAAGGGTTACTTAAAACAAATCAAAGAAAAAGACGCGAAATAAAACAACCACCAGACAAATAAAAGAAGCGGGTTACCGCTTCTTTTATCGTACAATCTGCAATCTTTGTAAGCTCTTTGAGCGTTCAAAAGCTTCATTCCCTAGCATTTGTCTCTGCAGTCAAAGCCCTGGTTAAAGAACAGGCACAAGAAAATCAGAATGAAAAATAAAATTTCACTATTGTCAAAATTGCCGAAAAAGCCGTCTCCCATGATTTTTTCCCTCCTTTGCAGTAAGATCTCATCTTTTCCGATCTGCTGTGATTCACCTTAAACGTTATAGTCATGATTTGGGAAGTGTCTGAACCCCTGTACGTGACAGGGGTTTAAACACCAACTGTCAGTCACAACATCCGCGACCGGTGTCCCAGAACAGGAGCAGGAATAGGATGATGAAAAACAATATCTCACTGTTGTCCCCGAAGAATCCCCTCTTATCTCCCATGTTCTTAACCCCCCCTGAGTTATATTTCAATAACAGTGTATTCAGGTTAACGTAATGATGTTACAGGTTTAATGGGATAATTCAACAGTGAACAAATAAAGGTTCTGTTTTATTGGAAAACCCGGAAATGTGTTGACAATATGTTTTTGGACTTCCTCCTGTTCTAAAATATTTTTCTGTGCATACATTGAACCAAACTTTATTTTTGGGGGACAGAGTATGCAAGAAAAAACAGGAGGTCAGAGTGCGGCAGCAAAGGCTGGTTATGGAATCGCTTCGGCGTTGCTCATGGCATTTTGCATCACCATTCCCGTGATGCTGGTATTGGCCGCAGTATTAACCTTTACTGATTTCCCGGAGAAATATACGACGATTGGGGTTGTGCTGGCAACGCTGTCCGGGTTGTTTGCGGCCGGGTTCAGAGCAGGTATGGGTAATGAAAAAAACGGAATGCTAAGAGGAGGCTTGACAGGGCTGGCATATATGGTAATTCTGTACCTTGTCAGCAGCATCTGTTTCAAGGATTTTACGCTAAGCCAAAGAGCGATCATCATGATCATCACCGGTTTGCTGGCCGGTGCCGTCGGTGGTTTACTGGGAGGAAACAGGAAGGCAAAACCATTCAGCAGGCTCAACAGCTTTGGGGGTAAATCAGATTCATTCAGAAAGTATATGAAATAGTGCAGGTTTTCGACAATTGAATATATATAATTCTTTTGGTATAATGAGTAGCAGGTACGAAAAGCCTGTTACCCGTCCATTTGGTTCATTACCCCGGGTTACACCCGGGGTTTTTGCTGTAGCAGCATTACTCATGAAATCCGGGTATTTAGGGCTTGAAACACGCATGAACTCATGCATATACACTTTTTAGGTATCATCCGGTTTTACGGGCCGGCTCCCGGGAGGAGAAGGATGGAAAAGCAGGGCATGCTTCACCTTTATATCGGAAACGGAAAAGGGAAAACCACTGCGGCGGTGGGCCTTACCATTCGTGCTCTTGGTCAGGGCTTCAGGGTTTTGTTTGCTCAGTTTTTAAAGAATACTCAAACCGGAGAAAAAACCATTCTTGAGGGCTATCCGAACAAGTTGTTGTTCTTCAGGCCTAATCAACGGCATAACACCTTTCTTTGGAACATGACCGAGGAGCAGTTGGAACAAACAAGAGATGATATCCTGCTCGGATGGGAAAGCTTGAAACAACAGATGCAAACCGGGGGGTGGGACCTGGTGGTGCTGGATGAAATACTGGATTGCATCCAGTGCAATCTTCTTGCGGAAGAAGATGTTTTCAAGGCTATTGCCGGCAGACCCTGCGGTGTGGAGGTTGTATTAACGGGCAGAAATGCTTCTCAAGCTTTTTGCGGTTTAGCCGATTATATATCTGTAATCGATGCGTTCAAGCATCCATTTACAAAAGGGATCCCTGCCAGACGGGGAATAGAATTTTAACCATACCAGCCGCGGAGGAGATGTGTGGCAAAGCCGGTTCAAAATATCGGTTTTGGAGAAACCTCCACAAACCGTCCTACTGTATACATGTTGTGAGGAAACCGCATAAAACCATATTACTGATTTACAGGCTGTGATGAAACCCGCAAAAAACCGTGTAACTGATTGCAGGCTGTGAGGAAACCTGCAGAAACCATATTACTGAATGCAGGCTGTGAGAAAACCTGCAACAAAACCGGTTCGCAAATATCGGTTGAATGAATTTGAATTAGGAGATGAACCAAAGATGAGAAAAAAATACCTTCGTTTGCTGATTATATTGCTCTTAGCGTTGGCTTTACTGATGATTGTGTCGTGCAAACCGGATACGAAAAATCCCCAGAACGTTAAGCCCACGCCCACTTCGGCAGCAGCGCCGGAGAACCAGGCATCTGTCGGCCAGCCCACCACCGCAGCGGATCCGTCTGCTGTCCAGCCTACCGCTGCGCCGGATCCACTGGCAGTTCAACCCACAACTGCGCCGGAACCCCAAACAGCCGTACAACCTTCAACTCCGACACAGCCTCAGGTGGTACCTACCTCCATCCCTGTAGATTATTCCGCGGTAAAGCCCAATGAGATTGGGGAGATCCCCATTGTCATGTTCCATAATTTTGTCGAGAACCTGGAAGAAACCACTGACACCGAGTATACTACGTCTTTCAGCGATTTTGAGGCTCTGCTTGAAACGCTGTATGCGCAAGACTACAGGCTGATCAGCATGAAAGACTTTATCGACCATCATATATCGGTGCCTGCAGGAAAAATCCCCATGGTATTCACCTTTGATGACGGGTCGGCAGGCCAGTTCAACCTTATTGAAAAAAACGGCAGCCTCATTGTGAACCCGAAATCTGCAGTGGGTATCATGATGGCCTTCCACGAGAAGCATCCCGATTTCGGTTTGAAGGGGATATTTTACCTGAACATGGACAAGGAATTGAAGACCTTTGAAGGTTCAGGAACCCTTGAGCAAAGGCTCAACACCCTGCTTGGTCTTGGTCTTGAGGTGGGCAACCATGCATGGGGGCATTTCAACTTTTCAACCTCCAAAGATAAGGCGCAGATCCAGGAGAAACTGGGCAAAAATGAAAAGCGTCTGGAGGAAATTCTGCCGCAGGTTCAGTTCTATTCACTGGCTCTGCCCTTTGGCGGAAATGCTCCCGAAGCATTGGCCGATGCAGTGCAGGAGGGTGAATATGAAGGAACAGCCTATATCAATGAAACCATCATGGCTGTTGGGTATCTTCCCAGCGTTCCTTCCATTCATCAGGATTATGACCCGGGTTATGTCAGACGCATCCGGTCCAGCGGCAAGGTTGAAATCCAGTTCGATTTGGGTTACTGGCTGCCCCGGATGACCCGGGAAAGAATGTATATCAGCGACGGCGATCCTTTCACGGTGGCGATACCGAAAGGTAAGGAAGGAAAGTTGAATTCGGACAAGCTAACCGGTAAAAACCTGGTTGTATACTGAAAAATCAAGTAAACAGAAGGAATCTTTGTATAACTGTGAGCATAATTACAAAATAAGTGCGCTCTCATTTGCATTTATCAACTGGATAAGGTATAATGTGGTTATCCGCAAGCATTTGTGCCGCGGATAACCATTCAGGTTTTATTTCTGAACATTTTGCGCATGTAAAAACAACAACCCCTGCAAATCGGTTTAACGGCTATGGTGAAAAGACATTCCCCTGTTTTGTCATAATAAAAAACGCAGGAGGAAATAGTATAACCCAGTTGGTTTTCGCGCAGGGTAAAGTTTTTTGAATGCATGTTTTCATCGGGCTGGTCATCGGATAAAAGGCTTATGAAAACATTATGTTCTTATACCGTTTTGGTTTTTTATTATAGGGTTTGTAATTGTAATAGAACAGAAGAAAGGGAGTATCGGTGATGGAAGAAAGACAAGAGAAAAAGAGTGTTAAAAAGCAGCTTACAGATGCTGACGTGAAAAGAAAAGCCGTTAAGCTTGTGGTGGCCCACCTGAAGAAAAAAGCTGCCGGTGGTGAGTTCATGGGGATTGATTACCTTTTGGACTGGGTGGATGAAATTGAACATTTGTTAAAGCAGGAAGAGTTTGATATCCGTGAATATCATAAAATGCGTAAACAGTTTAATGATGTGATTGAAAGTACTCTGGATGCCGAGATGCGGAAAAAGTTAAGAGATTCCTGGTACAGCATGGGGAAAGCTCTTGATAAAAAGGCAAAACCTTATTGAAGCCTCCGGAGTACAACCGGAGGTTTTGTTTTTGTTTCGGCAAACATAGTTTCCGGGCAAAGCTAACAAAGCAATGTGAAAAGGACAGGTGAAATGCCTGTCCTTTGTTTTTGGTTAAAATATGAGTGAGGTGTAAAAGCTGAGTTACTTGCTTATTCCATCAGTTGTTCCCTTGCCCTTTGAATGGATGCCTTCACACTGTCAGCGGCGGGTCCGCCGGGAAGTCTTCTGCCGTTGACGCAGGTTTCCAGCGCGATGGCAGCATAAACATCCTCTTCAAACCTTCCGGAGAACTCCTTCAGCTCCTGCAGGCTCAGTTCATCAATGTTTTTGTTATTTTTGATGCAATAAGCTACCATCTTCCCGATAATTCCATGGGAATCCCTGAATGGAACACCCTTTTTCACAAGATAATCGGCGATATCGGTTGCATTGGTGAACCCGCCCTTTGCGGCATTCAACATTTTATCATTTCGAACCTTCATGGTAAGAACCATTTGCGTAAAAACAGGCAAGCACATTTTGACCGTATCCACACTGTCGAAGATGGCTTCCTTGTCTTCCTGCATATCTTTGTTATAAGCCAGCGGAAGCCCCTTCATGACGGTCAGCAGCGCCATCAGATTGCCATATACCCTTCCTGTTTTCCCGCGAACCAGTTCGGCAACATCCGGGTTTTTCTTCTGGGGCATGATACTGCTTCCGGTACTGAAGGCATCATCGAGCTCTATGAAGGAGAACTCGTGAGCACTCCATAATATGATTTCCTCACAAAAACGGCTCAGATGCATCATCAGGATTGACAACGCCGAAGCCAGCTCCAAAACAAAATCCCTGTCGCTGACCCCATCCAAGCTGTTATCGGTGATTCCGTCAAATCCCAGTTCTTTTGCTACAAAAGCTCTGTCGAGGGGGTAGGTTGTTCCGGCAAGAGCACCCGAACCCAACGGCATCACATTCATCCTGCGATAACAATCCTTCAGTCTGTCAACGTCTCTTAAAAACATTTGCACATATGCCATCAGATGATGGGCGAAGGTGATGGGCTGGGCTCGCTGCAGGTGTGTGTAACCGGGCATGATGGTATCCAGGTTTTTTTCGGCCATGCCGATTAAGCCCTGTATAAGCTTTTTCAGCTGTGATTGTATTTCGGTGGCCTCTTCCTTCAACAGCATCCGGATATCCAACGCGACCTGATCGTTGCGGCTTCTTCCGGTGTGCAGGCGTTTGCCCACATCCCCGATACGCTCGATCAGAATTTTTTCTATATTCATATGGATATCTTCCGCGCCGATCTCAAAGGTGACTTTTCCGTTTTCAATATCCGCCAGGATTTCCTGCAGGGTTTTATAGATCAGCACGGCATCCTGTACAGGGATGATACCGCATTCCCCAAGCATTTTCGCATGGGCCATGCTTCCCTGGATATCCTGCTTGTACATGCGGCTGTCAAAGCGGATGGAGGAATGGAAATCGTCCACCATTGGGTCGGTGGATTTTGAAAAGCGACCATCCCATAGCTTCATGGCAATTCTCCTTTAAAGGTAAGGGGACACGCCGCTGCTACGCGGGTGTGAATTTTTGCGGAATGTCCCCTAACTAATATTTAGCTTCATCTCTTCGGGCTAAGGTTGTCTTAACTTCAAGTTAACTCGGGGGACACGCCGCTGCTACGCGGGTGTGAATTTTTGCGGAATGTCCCCTAACTAATATTTAGCTTCATCTCTTCGGGCTAAGGTTGTCATTATTTTATGTTTCTTTTCATCATGGCCTGGACTTTCATGGGCAGGCCAAACAGGTTGATAAAGC
>JAAYJG010000378.1 GCA_012523055.1 Ruminiclostridium sp.
CTATCATAATCTTTTAAAGGAGGTTTTATTCGTGATAGATCCTATTCGCATATTGGTTGCTGATGACAACGTTGAGTTCGGCGAAATAGTTTGTGACTACCTGGCAAACAGCGATGATATCGACATTGTTGGCAGGGCGGAAGATGGGCTTGAGGCAATAAATCTTATTGATGATTTACAGCCCGATATTGTTATTCTGGACATTATCATGCCTCATGTGGACGGCTTGGCGGTTCTTGAGCATTATTACAGAGTACCGGCATCACAAAAGCCCATGTTCATCGTTCTGTCAGCCGTCGGGCAGGACAAAATCACACAACAAGCGGTCAGCCTTGGCGCGGAATACTATATTGTGAAACCTTTCGATCTGGAAATTCTGGTTGAAAGAATTCGACAACTCAGAAAAGGAGAAGTCATCATCAGCCGTTCAGAAGCACCGAGATCCGTCCCAAAGGCACAAATGGCCAAACCATTCAGCATGGAAGGCCGCATTACGCAAATCATGCGGGATGTTGGCGTTCCGGCACACATTAAAGGGTATCAGTATATGCGAGACGCAGTTCTTCTGGTTATCGATGATATGGAATTAATTAGTTCGGTTACGAAAAGGCTCTATCCTGAGCTGGCAAGAAGATACAAGACAACACCAAGCCGTGTTGAGAGGGCGATTCGCCATGCAATTGAAGTAGCCTGGACCAGGGGACAGGTAGAGACCATCCATGACCTGTTCGGCTACACTATCAATACAAAGAAGGGCAAGCCAACCAATTCCGAATTTATTGCGATGATTGCCGATAAGCTCAGGCTCGAAGCAAAGGTTAGTTAAAGATAGAAAATAATCCATTGGTGTGATATATACAAGCAGGAGGATATCCATAAAAAGGACTTCAGATAAAAACTGATGTCCTTTTTGCTTTATTCATTGTGAAGCTGCTTATGGCCGAAACTCAAGTTATGAATGAAAAATGATGGTTTTATATGAGTAAATATGAGAAAATAACGAGGTAGTGATAAATCCCGGCTATGATTCATCGATGTTACAGTGTGCGAAACCTGAGGGGGAAACAATGAACTTAAAACAAGCGTTAAGCCAATCACATGAGTATGCAAGAAGCCTTGTGCAAGCGGGAGACACCGTTGTGGACGCAACCATGGGCAACGGCCATGATACGGTTTTTTTGGCGGAATTGGCTGGCAGATCAGGAAAAGTATATGCTTTCGACATTCAACAGGAGGCTCTTGAAGAAACCGAAAATAAACTTAAAGAGAAAGGTCTGCTGAACAGGTGTGTTTTGATCCGTGATGGTCATGAAAAAATGAAGCAATATGTCAGCGAGTCGGTCCGATTGGTTTTATTCAATCTTGGCTACAGACCGGGAGGGGATCATTCCCTGTGCACCAGGGGTGAAACCACCATGCAGGCAGTTCTGTCGGCTTTTGATTTATTGATGGTTCACGGGCTCATCATTCTTGTTATTTACCACGGCGGTGATTCAGGCTTCAGTGAGAGGGACTACCTTCTGGAGCAGCTTCCATTGATGGATCCGCGGAAAGCAGCGGTGATGGTGAATCGTTTCGTGAACCTGCCTAACTGCCCGCCCATCCTGGTTTGCATTGAAAAGCTGAAATAAGTCAGTTCTTTCAGACTTGTTCGCCTTTGATTGTTAATTTTTTAGCAAAATCTTTACAAGATTATTGCAAAGAACCGTCAGGTGCGTTATAATTCTTAATAATTGCAATCTATTTAGTATAAAATAGCGGTATTATGGTCTTTGAGTATCATTTGACTTAGTACGAAGCTTACTTAATTTATTTTAAGTGAAAATTCAAATACAAACGAGGTGGGGGAAGATGGTTACAATCGACAAAATCAACGACATGAACGCCAGAAAGCAAAAAGTCACCCTCGGGGGCGGCGAGGATCGCATAAAGAAGCAGCATGATTCCGGCAAGAATACTGCCCGGGAAAGAATTCAAATGCTGATGGATCCCAATAGCTTTGTTGAGATGGATGCGTTTGTTGAAACCCGGAGCATTGAATTTGGCATGCAGCAGAAAAAGGTGCCCGGTGACGGTGTTGTTACAGGCTATGGTACTGTGAACGGACGTCTTGTTTGTGTGTCCTCCCAGGATTTTACCGTGATTGGCGGGTCATTGGGGGAAATGCATGCGGCAAAGATCACAAAAGTGATGGATATGGCGATGAAGATGGGTGCACCCTTCATCAGCATCAATGATTCGGGCGGAGCCCGGATTGAAGAGGGCATCGACGCATTAAGCGGTTTCGGTGAAATTTTCCGCAGAAACACCATTGCATCAGGCGTTATTCCGCAAATATCCGTAATCATGGGGCCTTGTGCAGGTGGCGCGGTCTATTCTCCAGCCATCACCGACTTTGTGTTTATGGTGGATAAAACCAGCCAGATGTTTATTACCGGCCCACAAGTGATCAAGGCGGTTACCGGAGAAGATGTTTCCTTTGATCAGTTGGGCGGGGCAGCTACCCATAATTCCATCAGCGGGGTCGCTCATTTCAGAAGTGCTTCCGAAGAAGACTGCATGCGGGATATAAAAAGGCTTTTAAGCTTTCTGCCTGATAACAATCTTTCAGACAGCGAGTTAATGGATGCCAATGATGATGTGAATCGTATGGCGGCTGAACTGAACGGCATTATTCCTGACGAGCCCAACAAGCCTTATGATATGAAGCAGGTTATCACTGCTGTTATTGACAACGGGGATTTCCTGGAGGTGCTCGAGGGCTTTGCAAAGAACATCATTACAGGCTTTGGCCGGGTTAACGGAAGGTCGGTGGGCATTATCGCCAACCAGCCCCAGGTGAATGCCGGTGTTCTCGATGTAGACTCCTCCGACAAAGGCGCTCGTTTTGTCCGTTTCTGTGACGCATTCAACATTCCGGTGGTTACCTTTACCGATGTTCCGGGTTATCTTCCCGGCGTCAAACAGGAACACAGCGGCATTATCCGTCACGGGGCAAAGCTGTTGTTTGCCTTCTCCGAAGCAACGGTGCCAAAGATCAACATCATCGTGCGCAAGGCATACGGAGGAGCGTATATTGCAATGAACAGCAAGCATCTTGGCGCTGATATGGTATATGCATGGCCTACGGCAGAGATTGCGGTCATGGGCCCGGATGGCGCAGCAAACATCATTTTTAAGAAGGATATTGGCGAAGCGCAGGATCCTGTGCAGTGCCGCAGCGACAAAATCCAGGAATACAGAGACAAGTTCTCAAACCCATATGTAGCTGCTGCAAGAGGCTATGTCGATGATGTGATTGAGCCTGCCGAAACCAGAATCCGCCTTGCATCGGCTTTGGAAATGCTCACCAGCAAAAGGGAAACCAGGCCTGCGAAAAAACATGGAAATATTCCGCTGTAAAGTTCTTATCCGAGGGGAGCCATTCTCCCAGGGAAGTATACAAGTATGACGATTGAATAATAAAATTCCTGATGGAGGTATATGAAGATGAGAAAGTTTGTCATAAACGTGAATGGAAATCAATATGAAGTAGAAGTTGAAGAAGTAGGAGGCGTCAGCCAACCTGTCACATACGTTGCTCCGGTTACCGTTGCAGCACCCGCAGCACCCATAGCACCAGCAGCACCTGTAGCGGTGGCCCCTCAGGCAGCTGCTCCGAAGGCAGCACCCGCTGCTGCACCGGTTTCTTCCGGGCCTGCCGGTGCCATCAAGGTGAATGCTCCAATGCCGGGTACCATTCTGGATGTAAAGGTAAAACCGGGACAAGCTGTGAAGAAAGGCGATGTTCTGATGATCCTCGAAGCAATGAAAATGGAAAATGAAATCGTAGCCGCACAGGACGGTACCATTGCTTCCATCAATACATCCAAGGGTTCTTCGGTCAATAGCGGAGAGTTGCTTATTACAATGAACGGATAATTTTTTTGTTTGAAAAATTTGGATGACTCTCTGTGTAAACATCAGAGCCGATTGGTATCTATTTTTTAAACGAATGATTTAGCAAAGGAGGCTATTAGCCATGGGTATAAAAATTACCGAAACCGTGCTCAGAGATGCGCACCAGTCGCTTATCGCGACAAGAATGACCACCGAAAGCATGCTGCCCATCATCGAGAAGATGGATAAAGTGGGATACCAGTCCCTGGAATGCTGGGGGGGTGCTACATTTGACTCCTGCCTCCGCTTTTTGAACGAGGATCCCTGGGAAAGACTGCGCAAAATCAAGTCAAAAGCGAAAAAGACAAAGCTGCAGATGCTGCTCCGCGGCCAGAATATTCTGGGATACAAGCATTATGCGGATGATGTTGTCAAATATTTTGTCCAGAAGGCTGTCGCAAACGGGATAGATATCATCCGAATCTTCGATGCGCTTAACGACCCCAGAAACCTTGAAGTTGCCATGAAGGCAACAAAAAAAGAAGGCGGACACGCACAGGGGGCCGTTTGCTATACCATCAGCCCATTTCACGATCTGGAACAGTTTGTTCGTGACGCCAAAGGAATGGTGGAAGCAGGTGCCGACTCCATTTGTATCAAGGACATGGCCGGGCTTTTAACACCCTACAAGGCCTATGAGCTGGTCAAGGCACTGAAGGAAAACGTTAAGGTCCCGCTTCAGCTGCATACCCACTACACCAGCGGTGTTGCATCGATGACCTACTTAAAGGCAATCGAGGCAGGCTGTGATGTGGTAGACTGTGCCATCTCTCCGATGGCCATGGGTACCTCCCAGCCCCCCACGGAACCGATGGTTGCAACCTTACAGGACACACCCTACGATACCCAATATGACCTGAACCTGTTGTCCGAAATTGCCGAGTATTTCCGTCCCATTAAAGAGCAATATATGGCAAGCGGCCTTATGGATGCAAAGATTATGGGTGTGGACATCAACACGCTTCTGTATCAGGTTCCCGGTGGAATGCTTTCCAACCTTGTTTCACAGCTGAAGCAGGCTGGAAAATCGGAAAAGTATCAGGAAGTTCTGAACGAAGTTCCCCGGGTGAGGGAAGAGTTGGGTTATCCTCCACTGGTCACGCCTACAAGCCAAATAGTTGGTACCCAGGCAGTGATGAACGTGATTGCCGGCGAGCGCTATAAAATGGTGCCTAAGGAAACCAAAGCCCTGGTCAAGGGTGAATACGGCAAAACCCCGGCGCCCATCAGTCAGGACATCGTAAAAAAGATCATTGGTGATGAAGAGCAGATCACCTGTCGCCCTGCAGATTTAATTCAACCCGAGCTGAACAAGATCAGGGAAGAAATGAAGGAATACCTCGAGCAGGACGAAGACGTCCTGTCCTATGCATTGTTCCCGCAGGTGGCCAAGAAGTATTTTGAGTTCAGGAAAGCCGAGAAATACAGGATCGACCCGGATATGGTCAATTATGAAGATAAGGTTCATCCGGTGTAATGCCACTTCTTTGAAATACCTGGAAAAATCCGTCGGACAGAACCATTCAAAAGCTAAAAATGAAAAGAGGCGGATTACCGCCTCTTTTTTGGTGAGTGGGCATGCACAACTGAGTGAAAGATTTGTGATAAATTGGAGGAATTATGATGTCTGTTTTGTTTGATTACAAAAACACAAAAGGCTTTGTACATGAGCACGAGGTAGAATATTTCAAGCCCTTCATTGAAAAGGCTCATACCCTGCTGCATCAGAAAAACGGCCCCGGCAGTGATTTTCTTGGATGGGTCGATCTGCCTGTTGCCTATGACAGGGACGAATTCGCCAGGATTAAGGCAGCTGCCAAAAAAATCAGAGAAGATTCCGAGGTATTGATCGTGATCGGCATAGGCGGGTCCTATCTCGGTGCAAGGGCAGCCATTGAAGCTTTGAGCCATTCTTTTTACAACCTTCTGCCGAAAGAAAAGAGAAATGGCCCTGAAATCTATTTTGCCGGCAATCACATCAGTTCCACTTATCTGTCAGAGCTGATGGAACTGATAGAAGGTAAGGACGTTTCAGTAAACATCATTTCAAAATCCGGGACCACCACCGAGCCGGCTATCGCCTTTAGAATATTCAAGGAATATCTGGAAGAAAAATATGGTGCGGCAGAAGCCCGGAAAAGAATTTTCGCTACCACCGATAAAGCCCGGGGGGCCCTAAAGACCCTGGCTGATGCAGAAGGTTATGAAACATTCGTCATTCCCGACGATGTTGGCGGACGTTTTTCGGTGCTGACGGCGGTTGGTTTGCTGCCGATTGCAGCTGCCGGCATCAATATTGATGAAATGATGAAGGGAGCTGCCGATGGGTTTGCCCTTTATCAGAAGCCCTTCGAGGAAAACCCGTCCTACCAGTATGCAGCCGTCCGCAATGCCCTGTACCGTAAACTGAAAACCGTGGAAATCATGGTCAATTACGAACCGTCACTGCATTATGTTGCTGAGTGGTGGAAGCAGCTGTATGGGGAAAGCGAAGGGAAGGACGGAAAAGGCATCTTCCCGGCCGGTGTGGATTTTTCAACGGATTTGCATTCCATGGGTCAATA
>JAAYJG010000379.1 GCA_012523055.1 Ruminiclostridium sp.
TTCTCTGTGTTTGTCTCTTGTGCGTCCGGGTTTTGCTGCCCAACAACAGGGAGTTCTCCTGTTGTTGAAACATAAATGTCTTTTCCGCCCCAAAGGACTGCTGCTCCCAAATTCTCAGCGACATATCTCAGGGGGATCATGACTGTACCCTGAAACAAGGTTGGCTGCGCAGGCATTTTTTCTACCTTCGCACCGTTGGCGCATTGAAAATTGTTCACATACATGACCAGTCTCCGGTTTTCAGATGTAATACGAATCATCCATTCTTCCGGATCCCATTGGAAGGATGCACCCATCCTTTCAACAGTTGAAACGGGAACCAGCATGTTTCCTTTTTGTGTAAGGAAACCTGATTCGGTTTCCACCAGCTGGTTGTCTACCCATAAACGGGCATCATAGGGGATATTTCCATCATTGTCCATTGCTGAAATTGGAAGCGCTCCGCAAAATAAGATCATCAAAAATAAGAGGATAAAGCCCTTTTTCAGCACTACAGTTGCCTCCTGTACAGATAGTGACAGTATTATGTTTACATAATTTATTCGGGAATACAAGCGTATTCATGGAACTGTAACGGAATTACAAAACTCTTAACGGAAATGTTATGTTAACTTAACATGGCTGTGGAGCAATGAGACTGAAGCTAAAGGAGGAAGCTTCGGTATGGGGCGGAAACTGGGGTGCTGAAAGAGGAAGCTTCGGTATGGAGCAGAAACTGTGATACGGAGAGGGAAGCTATGCAATGGTGGCAGAAACTGGGGTGAAGGAGGATGAAGCTTTGAAATGACGGCAGAAACTATGGTGCTGAAGGAAGAAGCCTCGCAATGGCGGCAGAAACTATGGTGCTGAAGGAAGAAGCCTTGCAATGGCGGCAGAAACTATGGTGCTGAAGGAAGAAGCCTTGCAATGGCGGCAGAAAAACTGGCACTGAAAGCGGAAGCTTTGCAAATGGTGGCAGAAAAACTGGCTTGTCAGGGAAATAGTACTATAGTGCGGAATCTGTACTGTGAATTTTTGTAGAAATTTTTTTCAGGTAATACTGAGTCCAGAAGGTAAAAATCAAATCAAAGGCAAAGAAGGCTGCCTGGAGGACAAGCACCAACACAGAAACAGGAAGAGACTGAACAAGCATTGGAGGAATAAGTTCAAGAAGTTGTTCAGCAATTTTCCACATGAAGAACAAAGATAAGTTAAAAAACGTGAATTTCAGCACCCACTCGACGATGAGCTTGTTGATTTGCTCGATATGACTTTTCACCAGGGAATAAATACCAAAAAACAGAACATAGGGGAGCACCGCGGTTTTTTCAGGCACCAGGAGGAAAGCGATAATGCTGACCGCAACATAACTGAGCCAGCCAAAGGAAAAGCCGCATTCCATGATCACCACCGATAGAATGAAACCGGCAAGAACATAAAAACCCAGTTTTCCGGTGGGAATAAGGTTTTCAAGGAAAAGCGTTGCTGCCCCCAAGGCGGTTAATATTCCTGCAAGTGCTATTTTTTTTGAATTGGGTTTACTCGATTTATCCATGCTTCTCCCATGTGAACCCTTGGTTCATTCCAGTCCGGGATTACAAAGTTCCAATGGATACAGCTTTGCGGCAAGAGCCTTCCCCGGAACCTGGCTAACAGCAGCCGATTATATCGCCACCACAGCATTCACACAGACTGTCGGCACACCAAAGAGTGCTGCATATCTGGCACATGTCAGGATCCCGGCGGTATCCACCCCTGTAGAACTGCGGATTGTGCTGGTACCCTTTGTACTGGTTATTTACACGGCTTAATGTATCCCGGTATTCCATGTTGTTGGGTTCCATATCAACCGCTTTGCGTAAAAGCACATTGGCTCTGTCATACCAGCCGCGTCTTAAAAACAGCAACCCCTGCAGATAATTCCACTGAGCGCCCTTGTTTTGGATTGAATCGAGCATTTGCTGGGCTTGATAAAA
>JAAYJG010000380.1 GCA_012523055.1 Ruminiclostridium sp.
ATGATTTTTCTGGCCTGATCCAAACTGGCTTCCACCTGAAGCTCGCCGGAAATATTTCTGCCCGGCGCATTGATTTTTACCTGGATGGGAGACCATGCACCAAGCTTGGCAATGCCGCCGAACCCGCCGCTGACTTCAAGGGTGACCTCTTCCCCGGCTGGGGTTGCCAATGCCTGAAGAGAACCATTTAAAAGGGTGGCAATTAATAATAATAAGACGAGCAGGGCGGATAAATTGATTTTTTTCTTTGGCAAAATATACACCTCTTTTATGCTTATTGAATTTATTTATGATGGATGGCAGGTTTTACCTTACAATACCATATCATTTGATTTCACTGCATTTACCTGAAAATTACCGTATTTCACGCATAAAACGTCCAATTTGGTATTTTATACACGAAATACATGATTTTGAATAATGTCATGTACATTTACTTATTGGTATGGGTTTCTGCAGTGAAAACATTATATCACACCACGAATATTTTAGACGTAAATGCCACCGAAAAGTTTCATGAAAACCTCAAACAAACAAATATTCTCAACTTTTCCACAGTGTTTTAGGCGCTAGCCCAAATAGCAGGCTAACGACGGAGGTGTGATATCACACCTCCGTTTGGATATCAGCGTCTCAAAACACTACTCACAAGTTGAGGTGGGAAAGTTAAGTATTTATGGATAATGAAATGTGTAATCATTCCATAGTACCTGATTGCGATTGTTGCAAAACATCAGTATTAAAACAAATATCTGCTGTTTGCAGCTGTACGTTTCCGTTATTTGGTTGCGCGCAGCCACCTTAGTTGTGCGGAGCAAAGTATCAACTTAGAAGAGTCAGACCTCCAGACTGTATTTTCCCCCCGCCTCTCTTCTGATCAAGCCCTTCATTTCCAGGCTTAACAGAACACGGTGTACCAGTGGCAGCTCACATGCCAGCTTGCTTTGTATTTCGTCAATCTGGAGGGCCTCAATGGAGAGCATGTCCATTACATTCTGTTCGTCTGTATCCAATGTGCTCTGAAGGACCTTTTTGTTTCGGTAGTTTTCCAGATCAAGCACCGGCTTTTCTTCCAGGCTTTTAAACCAAACGACTTCTTCCAGGATATCCTGAACAGAGGTGACCAGCTTGGCTCCATCCTGAATCAGTTTGTTGGTCCCCTTACTGTTGAGGCTGATGACATTGCCAGGCAGTGCATAAACATCCCTGCCCTGTTCCAATGCCAACTGAGCGGTAATCAGCGAGCCGCTTTTCTCGCCTGCCTCGACCACGAGAATTCCCACCGACAAACCGCTGACAATCCTGTTGCGGATGGGAAAATGGTGAGGCGCGGGCAGAACACCCGGGGGGTATTCAGAAACAATGGCTCCTTTTTCAGCAATGCGTTCCATCAGCTTTTTATTTTCCGGCGGATATATGATATCCAAACCGCAGCCAAAAACCGCGATGGTTCGCCCACCTGCCTGCAACGCCCCCAGATGGGCAGCGGTGTCGATTCCCCTGGCCATGCCGCTAACCACGCAGATATGGAATTGGGAAAGTTCGGAGGATATTTTCTTCGCTACGGATACCCCGTAACCAGAGGCTTTCCGGGAGCCAACCACACCAACACAAGGCTCTTCATTGAAGATTTTGCCCCTGACATACAGACATACCGGAGGATCACATATACTTTTTAAAAGGTGTGGATAGCTTTCATCATTCAGTGTTATCACATCAATGTGCTGCTGCACCAGGGTTTCTATGGTTCTGTCGGTTTCAGACCTGGCCGCCGGAGACAGGATGGCATTGATGTTTTCACGGCTTAGGATACCGGTCTGTGCCAAGGCAAAGGCGTCGGCATTGTACAACTGCGCAGGTGAATCAAAGATCCGAAGCAGCTCAACTTTTTTCCGGGTAATGAGCCCCTGCAGATTGCCCAGCCATATCCACTCTCTCAATTCAGGTTTCATATCTTATACCTCATCCTGGATTTATCTGAACAGATTCCTGTCCAATGCCCTATATTGTATTGCTTCTGCAATATGAACGGAGTTGATGCTATCCGCCCCTTCCAGATCAGCAATGGTCCGGGCGACTTTAAGAATGCGGTTGTGGGCCCTGGCTGTCAGGTTCAGCTTCAGATACGCCTCATACATCAGGGCTGACTCTTCCTTTCCCAACCGGCAATACTGGTTTATCATCGTATGGGACATTTGTGCGTTACAATAAATTCCCTTTCCGGTAAAACGCTTTAGTTGATGCTCTCTGGCCTTGTTCACACGGCTGCGAATCTCACGGGAGGGTTCAGCCTTTTCCTGTTCTTCATTCAGTTCCTGATATTTCAGGGTCGGCACCTCTACCTGGATATCAATCCTGTCCAGCAGTGGCCCCGAAAGCTTGCCAAGGTAAGTTTTGACCTCTTGAAACGAACAGGTGCATTCCCGCGTATCGTCCAGATAAAAACCGCACTTGCAGGGGTTTGCCGCAGCGATCAGGGTTGTGCGGCAAGGGTATGTAATCGATGCATTCACCCTTGAAATCAGCGCAAAACCGTCTTCCAGGGGCTGACGCATTACCTCCAGCGCATTTTTGTTGAACTCGGGCAGTTCATCCAGAAACAGAACACCAAGATGGGCAAGACTGACTTCTCCGGGTTTAGGGATTTTCCCACCGCCGATCAGGCTTGCACTGCTGATTGAATGGTGTGGTGCCCGAAAAGGCCTTTTGGTCGCAAGGGAAGTGTCTGAAGGTAGCAGCCCTGCAACGCTGTGGATTTTTGACACCTCCAAAGCTTCTTCGAAGGTCATGTCAGGCAGGATGGACGGCATTCTGCGCGCCAGCATGGTTTTCCCGCTGCCGGGGCTGCCGATCATCAGGCAGTTGTGCCCTCCTGCGGCGGCCACCTCCAGTGCCCGCTTCACATGATTCTGCCCTCTGACATCGGCGAAATCCATATCCTCCATGGATCCTTCCTGAGACATGGCGTTCCATTCGTTTTCAACCGGGGCTATCTGAACCTGCCCGGTTGTATACTGCACCAGTTCGTTCAGGCTGGCAACAGGGATGACCTGAACTCCTTTAACAACAGAAGCCTCTATAGCATTTTCCTGTGGCAGAATCACTTTTTCAAGGCCTGCCTGTTTTGCCGCAATCACTTTGGGTAAAACGCCATATACCGGGCGCAAGGTTCCGTCAAGCGAAAGCTCCCCCAACAGCAAACAACCAGCAAGGGATGTTATCGGGATAACCCCTGTGGCCGCCAAAATTCCCGCAGCAATGGGTACATCATAAGCCGTTCCTTCCTTTTTCAAATCGGCGGGGGCAAGATTGATTGTGATTCTGCGGGAGGGGAACTCATAGCCTGAGTTCTTGATCGCTGCCCGGACGCGCTCCTTGGCTTCCTTAACCGCTATATCCACTAAACCTACAATATCGAAGGCCGGAATCCCGTTGCTGATATCTGTCTCGACTGTAACAAGATAACCGTCAATTCCCAAAAGCCCACAGGCAGTAACCCTGCTTAGCATGGCAAACCCTTTCTTCCCATATCCGTGCTACTGTTTATGATCGGGATGCTGTCCGATGCTCTGTGAAAATTTGGGTTCTCTGAAATGATGTGAAAAATTCCGTATCACCATTATATTGTTTATGATGCAATAATTCAACAGCATCAGGTAAAATTTTCAATAGCTTGCCAGTAACAGGTTAGATGTATTTGGATACAAATAAGTTGCAAACAACACGTACAAGTCGCGTCTACCAAAGCTTCAGCCGAAGAACGCTCCCCCCAGGTGTTTTCAGGGCCTGCATTTTCTACAATTCAAGTAAGTGCTCATTATACTAAGTTACTGATTGCTTATGGATGTATGTTATAATATGTATAACCAATAAACTTCGGAGGTAAAATTGATGAGAAGTGAGATTAACAATAGTATTGTGAACGACAAGCTTCTATTCATTCGAAAAGCATTGGAAATCGGAAGTAACGATGTTGTAGTCAAAGAGTCATGTGTTATTTTTGAACTGCTCTTTAAAAAAGTGATTTCACAGGCACTGAGTATTTTACCTTTCGAAGATAGAGAACAAATACTGCAAAAAGAAAGAGAGGTCGGAAAGGGCACTAAAGGGTATCAGCATTTTACATTCGGAGAAATCATTGGGCTTTTCAGAGAATGTAATTTACTAACCAAATGGTCAGAATACTCCAATAAAGATTTAGGTCTGTTAAAATCTATTGATTTAAACGCAATTGTTAAGCTTAGAAATAATCTGGTACATGAAGCCTCCAACTGTACAAGTTTTGAAGCAAGACTTATCGTAGAATATCTGTTTAATTGGCTTGCTGTGCTTGGGTATAATGATTTGAACCAGAGTATAAGCTCTGCATTTTCCAGGGACACCGGCAGTTTATGCGAGGGCGGTACTGCATCGGAAAAATCCCAGGAGAGCAATAATAAAAAGGAAGGGAAAAGAGAAAAATCAATATATCAACCAACTTACGAAAACGAAAAAGAAAGGCTGAGGATTCAAGCGAATAATGCTTTGAGAGTAGATTCAAAAGCTTTTCAATATGTTATGAGCAACTTAGAGAATAAAAATAATCTGCTGGCAATAGATGTTGGATGTGCTGAAGGGTATGTTACTTATTCCAGGTTCAGTAAGTATAAGGAGCAGTTCAAAGGTATAATAGGCCTTGATATAAACACTGTAAAAATTGAGGAAGCAAACAAAAGCATCAATGATCCGATTTTTTCCTTCTATGAGCTGGACATTGAAGATAATTCAATGGAGGAATCATTGAAAAATGTTTTAGAACAGAACAACGTCCAGGGTTTCGATCTTGTCTTTTCAGCCCTGACAATCCATCATCTTCAAAACCCCATTAAAATGCTAAGCAGGTTACGGAGAATGATGAATAAAGGCGCGTTTATTATGTTAAGGGGCTCCGATGATGGTTCAAAATTGGCTTATCCAGATGAAGAAAACCTGATATCAGAAATTCTCAAACTGACCTTAAAAGCAAAAGGTGTATCGGACAGGCTGAATGGACGAAAAATATTCAACCAGCTTTGGAGGGCTGGTTTTAGAAATATTAAAATGCTATATGACATTAAAGACACAGTGGGTATGGATTTTGATGAAAGACACGATTTATTCATTGAAAGTTTTAATTACCGCAAGGATTATTACAAGAAGCTAATGAATGCCGAACCTGAGAATGAACAGCATAAACAGGATCACAAGCGAATGGTTGAAGCTCTTGATGAATTGGAAATCCTTTTTGAAAATGAGTCTTTTTACTATTGCGAAACAGATTACATAGCAATCGGGCAAAGATAAATGAATTGAGATATGTCCATTGAAAAAGAGCCAGGAGGTTTTCCTCTTGAAGTTTTTGCCACAGTAAGATATACTGTTTTTAGCAATGATGGTTGGGGGTGCCTGAATGTCCATTGAGGCTATGAAACAACCGGTTAAAATAGTTGTATCCGGAGACTCCATTTCAAAAGGGGTCATCTACGATGAAAACAAGAATAAGTATATCATTCTTGAAGAGAATTATGTTGATATTGTTCGTAACAAGTTGAACGGAATTATCACCAATACTTCTCGTTTCGGAAGTACCCTGATCAAGGGGATCCAAAAACTAAAAAACAATATCTTCAAGGAAAAACCCGATGTGGTGCTCATCGAGTATGGCGGAAACGACTGTGATTTCAACTGGGACGAAATCGCTGAAAACCCCGATATCAAGCATTTCCCCAAAACAGATTTTGAAACATTTGAAACCACCCTTGTGGAAACCATCCATTTGGTAAAGGAAAATGAAGGGATCCCTGTTCTGATGAACCTTCCCCCTTTGAATGCGGACGGTTACCTGAACTGGATCAGTAAAAACGACCCTGCCGCCAAGGCCAATATTTTAAAATGGCTTGGCAGCGTAACGAAAATATATTGGTGGCAAGAGCGGTATAATTCCGTCATCCTGAAGGTTGCTGAGGAAACCAAAACCCTTTGGATCGATATCCGTGGGGCCTTCCTGCGTTTCCCAGATTTTACAAAGCTTCTTTGTGTGGACGGTATCCACCCAAACAGGGACGGGCACATTGTCATCGCCGATAGAATCATCCAATTCATTAAAGACGGTTATCGTCAGTTGTTATGTCCAAAAGCCCTGGATGATGAGTTTTCTGCAATTACAGGCGTTTAAGCCGCATTATGATAGATTGGTATTCAACAGAGCATTTGTGGCCCGTTCTATCAATAGGGTTAACATTATTTTCTGATCCAAAGCAGATACAAAGGGATGGCAACACATACTATCGTAAGGATAAACAGTGCAATGCCTCCTTTTTTATTTTCGCGAAAGGTCCAAATGCCATAGCTTATTGTATAAATAGCACTCCAGGCCAAAACAAGCAAAACACCAATTACAATCAGAGTATTCATTGATTTATCTTCTCCTTTCCTATTCTTCTCCCTTTAGCTCTGCCATAGGGATCTGTTTGACTGTCATGCCGGTGCGGCGGATGGCTACCTTCAAAATAACATCAAACGATGCTTTCTCATACTTTTCATTCCAGCGGAACTCAACCCAGTCATCCCAAACCAGAAATTGTTGTTTCATCTTTTTTCCGGTGGCGCAAATATCGCTACGGAAAGTGTCTCGGGTTTTTTCCAGGAAAGACAGCATATCCCCGCGGATGTATTCAGTAGAAAAATTCTCCAGTTGTTTCAGCCCTTCGCCAGTGGAATAGTCTTTATCTCCTTCCATCGTTAAAACAGAGCCCTCCAGAAAAATGTGCGCGGTAATGTTTGGAGCATTCTCCTTCATTTTCACCTGAACAACGGGTTTTCTGGCTAAACTTAGTTTCAAGGAAATAAAATCTGTTTCTTTAGGCTCTGCGAAAGCCTGTTCTTCGGGAGTGGGGATTGAGAAATACGCTTCTTTCAGTTTCCCGGTAATCATCAGGTAAAACACCGTTTCCCTGCCCTTCAGCTCCCCTACCATTTTGTCAGCCTTGAAAACAGCCATCCCCATGTTCACTGACTTCGTGTCGAAGATTGCGGGAACCTGCCCGGCAGCATAATCCCCTTCCATCACTTTTCCGTGATTGCTATCATCACCCGAAAACAATATCTGTTCGAATTCTTCAGAAGACTTCAGACTGTTAATGTCCAACAGTGCAGCGACGGCCTGGCCATCGTTTGAACGCATTTCATGGTAAAAACTGCTTAATCTGCTGCCAACAGAAAAGCCGGTTGATTTCCAGGATTCCATCAACAGTTCGTAATATTTTGCCGGGTTTGCTTCCAGGATCGGCTTGCTCTCCTTCAGAAACTCTTCAGCAGTGCCCCGAGCTATCCCCAGGTAGGTATCCGGCCTGAATTCCCTGAATCGGCTAAAGGTATTCATGTATTTTTCGATACCCTTTTTTGCCAGCTCCTTTGAAATGATCACCAGCTTTGTATGGGAAAAATTCACTTTCTTGCTTAGCATCGAATTGGCGATATTCATACCACCGTATATCGTGGGTGCCTCAACAGTGAGCATCGTTGCAGATTTATCCACCTTACCCGGTTCAGGGCCTACCCCAACTGCAATGGGAACAGCCAACAGCATGGACATGCGCACATTGCCATCTATCCCGCTGTCCAGGCCCATTGCAACCACGTATACCAGCTCGTCAACCTCAATGGCATCATAACATCCGCTTGTAAAAAGCAAACACAGAGAGAGCATGACAAGAATAATCATTTTCATGGCTTTTACCTGACACTTCATGATTCTGAAACCTCCCTCCCTTTTTTTCTTTTAACCCGCATGGATGCGATTAGAATCAGTAACAGCGGGAATAAAAAGGTTACAATCCAAGACCAGGAACGATACAATTCCATTTCGATCTGCAGCGTGGAAAAAAGGTTTTCCGGGATGATTGACAGTGTAAAGACCAAAATGATGAAGGGTAGAATTAAAGGCTTTTGGTATTTCAACCCGAATGATTCCTTGAACAACCAGGTGATGAAATACAACCCCGAGCTTAAGTACAGGAACGCACTGGAAGCCCACATGATAATAAAGGCTGATTCGATGCGTGTAAAAAATCTTCCCAGGTTTATTTCTCTTGCCATTTGGTACATAGGAAGGAATAGCTCTGTCGTAGTAGGATATTCATATATAAGGCTGTAGCATAACGATGTCAGAACCAGGTACATACTTGAAAACACCAGGCCGTATCGGCCTATTCCTCCAAAATCACTTTTCTTGTTCAAAAATGGAACTATAAAAAACAGAACAATGAACTCTGAAAATAGTGAAAGGTTCATCATGCCCCTTCGGAGGATCACATCTCCTCCAAGGCCTAACCATGGCGCTAACCGGCTGAAGTTAAAGCTTTCAACATTTAAAAACAGGAGCATGGCAAATGCACTCGCCAGGACCGGTACCATCAGTGCATGAATTCTGGCCAATGTTTCAAGACCCAGCCAGGCTCCGATAACCATACCCGTACAAAAAAGCAGGAGAATGATGCTGATCGGCGTGGATGGAAGGCTGATTACCTTGATATCTTCTGCAAATTCACGCAGTACAACAGGAATAATCAACAGAAACTGCAGCATGAACAATATCCCCGTAATCATTTTCCCGATATTACCCATTGCGGTCTTTCCCACATCCAGGATGTCGTACCCTGCAAATTTACGGTAAAGGCCTGATATGACTGAAAACAAAACAATCACTACTACTGATACCAGTAAAGTCATCAGCCATCCGGCCGTCCCTGCGTCCTCTGCTGCAGTTCTGGGAAAGTCAAGCATAGTTTTTAAAGCGGTCATGTTCAGTATAAGACATACTGCTTCAAAATTACCGATTTTCATTTTCCGGTTCATCGCTCTCCACCCCCTTCTCTTCCTTCACCCACCCTCTTGCAATGGCGGGCTGCTTTTTTACTGCTTTCGGGTTCAGAAAGTCGGGTCTGTCCTCTTCTTTCCACAGAGGTGTTTTGAAAATAGTATTTGTCCGCTTTCCCGTTGTTTTTGGCGCATAGGGCACGAGGAAGGGTACACCGAATGAACGAGCATGTACAAGAAACAGCAGATGAACAAACAGGCATAGCGCAATTCCCAAAAGCCCCGATATACCCGCCAATAAAAGATATATGAACCGAAGTGTACGGAAGGAATAGCCGAGGGAAAAATCAGGAATTGCAAATGATCCAATTCCGGTTACCGCTATGACAATGATTAAAATTGGGCTGACAAGATTAGCCGACACGGCTGCCTGACCCAAAATCAACGCTCCAACAATCCCTAGCGTCGTGCCAATGGGGCCTGGAATCCGAATACCGGCTTCCCGGATGAGTTCGAATGAAATTTCCATTATTAATATGCTGACAACCGTCGGAAAAGGAACCTTTTCGCGTGATGATGCTATCGCCAAAAGCAGATCTGTAGGCAGCATCTCCTGGTGATAGTTTGTTACTGCAAGATATAAAGCAGGCAGCAGCAGTGTTAACAGAATGCCTAAAACCCGTATAAAACGCAGTAAAGTAGCATATGGGTATCGAAGATAATCATCTTCGGGAGAGTGAATCAAATTAAACAGCGTAACCGGAGCAATGAGGACAAAGGGGCTGCCGTGAACAATAATACCCACCCGTCCTTCACCAAGGTACGCCGCCACTCTGTCCGGCCTTTCCGTTAACAACATTTGGGGAGCCGGAAGAAAGGTGCTATCCTCAAGCATCTGCTCCAATTCTCCTGAGTCCTGAAGGTGTCCAACTTGAATGCTTTTCAGTCGCTTTCGCACCTCATCCACCAGGGAACTGTTGGCGATGTTTTTTATATAAACCATACTGCACGGAGTTTTGCTTCTGGTTCCTACCAACACATCTTCAACGATCAGGTTTTCATCCTTCAGCGTTTTTCGTAAAAGGGCAGTATTGACGCGGTTCGTTTCATTAAAGGCTTCTTTCGGTCCGCGGATATTCAATTCAGAAGTTGGTTTTTCAATATTCCGGTGCTCCCAGCCTTTCACATCCCCAGCAATGGCGATTCCCAGGCTGTCGATGAAAATAGCGATACCGCCGAAATTTACTTCATCCACAACCTCCTGATAGGTTTTACACTTTTTGATCTGGTTTTGCGGGATTAAGTGATTGTATATGACATCTTCCACTGATTGATCTTCCGTATCCATCGGCATGACCGAAAGCGTCATCAATGGCTGTAGTATGGTGGTATTGATTATAGTACGATCAACCATCCCATCAAAGAAACACACAAACGCTTTATAAATCTTATCTTTTACCCGAATGCGGAATTCACGCACTTTAAAGTCGCCGTTGATATCTGCGGTATAGATCTGCTTCACTTTCTGCAAACAGGAATCAACAGAGGTATGGATGTCTCCGCTGTCTTTTTCATTCCCTCTTTTTTCTTCTTTTTCAGAAAGGTCTTTTGCCATCAGCGGTATGGGCTGCGTAATGCCCTTTTTTGCGGATTTTTTATCCTTTTCTCCAGTCTGGCCATCGTCCTTTTCCGCTCGCTCCTCTGCTTCTTTGCTTTCGATTGTATTATCCTGGTGCTCACGTTCTTCCCCTACTTTATCCTTCTTATCCCCTGGATCAACTTCATAAGTTTTTTTAGAATCCAGATTTTTTTCCTTTTGTTTTTGTTGATCAAGTTTCTTATCAGGAACCTGCTCCCTGAGTTTATTTTCCTTATTCCGCGCAT
>JAAYJG010000381.1 GCA_012523055.1 Ruminiclostridium sp.
CCTGTCCATCCTTTTTCAGGAGGCACTGGACAAAAACATCCGCTGCCGGGCTCATACCAGCCATACCAACGATGCAGTTTTAATTCACCTGTACGGCTATTTTGATGAGCTGTCAGACATCTTTTCCCTGTTATCCCCAAAAAACGTAGAGCAAATTTTAATCAATGCGCTGCCAAGAACCTCCCGCTTTGCATTGACCTTCCGTTATAATGCCTATCGCGCGCTGATGATGGGCACCCGCAAGCATGGGCAGCGGCTTCCGTTATGGGTGCAGCGGCTTCGCTCGGTGGATGCGTTGGAAAATGCGCAAAGGTATCTGGATCACCCGTTGATCATTGAAACCATGCGGGAATGTCTGGAGGATATTTTCGATATTCCCAATACAATCCAAGTGCTAAATGATATTCAGCAAGGCCGCATCGAGGTGGTTGAAAAAAAGACCTGGTTCCCGTCTCCCTTTGCATCCGAAATCCTGTTTCAGTTCGAGCAGGAGTTCCTTTACATGGAAAAAGCCCCACACCCCGGGCAGAATGAGTACCCGGCGATATCGGGCGTAGAGTCGCTGAACCTTACCTATCAGGCCGAAAAACCAGGAGTTCTATTGCGGGATGAAGCCATTGCGGAAATCCTTGAAAAAAACAATGCCGACTGGAAACTGCAACAAATAAAGAACGCCAATGAGCTGCATTCGTTTTTACTGATTTATGGCGACACCGACAAAGCTGGTTTCAACAAAGAGCAGCTTGAGTGGCTGGTTCAGCTGAAGCAGCAAAAGCGTGTAATTACCATTCCCACCCCTAACCCAAGGGTAATCGCTGCTGAAGAGAGAGGTCTGTATACCGCCGCGGAGAAGCATGAGCTTCCTTCCCTTCCCTTCATCAGCCAGGATGGAGATGATTGGTCCGAGGAGGAAGCCATCACGAGAATCATCCGCCGTTTCGCCCGGTATAACAGCCCCTTTGAAAAAGAGGTTTTATTACAGCGATATCCATTTACAGCGCTAAAGCTGGAAAAAATCCTGTCAAAGCTGGTTTCCGACGGGATGCTGATTTACTCCGAGCAGCACGGGAAATACTTCCACGCAACCATCTATGACCGGGCTGCCAGGCTTTCGGCAAATATGGCGGCGGACGAAGTAAAAGCGCGTCATCCCGGTGCACTCGCCGAGCTTCTTTACAGCTGGCAGAATCTTTCGGCTTCTCCTGCTGCTGCCGAGGAGCGCCTTTACGAAGTAATCACACAGCTCGAAGGGCTGTACCTTCCTTCCGATGCCTGGGAAAACATTGTTTTTCCAGCCAGGATCATCGGGTATACCTCCGGTATGCTGGACAGGCTTTGTGCATCGGGCAGAGTTGTGTGGCGTATGCTGACCACAGATTCAAAGAGCCAGTTTAAACTGGCCTTGTTCAAGGCTGAAAGCATATGCTTCGAAACCGAGCCAGATACTTCAGATTCCGATTTACCCGACGATGAAAAAGTCATTTATAGCCTCCTGATGCGCAAGGGCGCAACTTTCACCCATGTACTCACCTCTTTGTCGGGTAAGCCGGCCGGGGAGCTTTTGGATATCTTAAGGGAACTGGTGTTGAAGGGGCTTGTTGTCAATGACTCCTTTCAACCGCTGCGGTTCTTTATGAACCGGGAAGCCTTTGATGCGTTGGACCCAATGCAGAAAGCCCGTAAAATTGCGATGATGGTTTCCAGAATGGAAATGGGACGCTGGGAGCCTGCGTATCCGTCAAAACCGCTGTCCATGCAGGAATTCATACAAAGGTGCGGCTTGCGTTACGGCATGCTCACCAAGGAGATTATCGGCCTTGAGGAAAGCTCCTGGCATTGGCCCGAGGTATATGAGGCTTTAAAACAAATGGAATTTGCCGGTGAAATGCAGCGGGGGTACTATTTCACAGGTATCTCGGGAATTCAGTTTATGGTTTCGTCAGCGGTTAAAAGACTGGAAACTGAAAAGACCGGGTACATGGTGCTCAATGCTTGTGATCCCGCTCAGCCCTATGGCCGGATCATCCCGCAAGCCGAGCACGATTTGCCGTTCACCTGTGTTCCGGGCACAGCCATTGTGTTGTTTGGCGGCAAGCCCGTTTTACTGTTGGAGCGCAATGGTGACAAGGTTTCTTATGATGCGGGCTTCAGCGATCTCGATGGAGCAGTAAAGGCTTTTAGAGCAGCTTTCCAGGAAAAACGAATCTGGCCCGACAAGAAAAGGATTGCCGTTAAGTACTGGCCTGAAGACCCGCAGGAAAAGGAAAAGCTGCAGTCAGCACTGATTGCAGCCGGGTTTATGCCTGAAATCGATAAAATGGTTTTATGGCGGTCTATCTAAGCCAATGGGAGTGCTGTGACGGTTCTGTTTAACCAAAAAAGCATAAAAATTGGGTAGTTATTTCCGCCCTGCCTAAAGTATAAAAGAATAAAACCAGTGAATCAAACAAGGGAGAAAACGAATTTGTTTTCTCCCTTTATATTACTTCCCGTATAAAGGCTCAAAAGCCTTGCATGCTCTGTAATCACACCCTGTGAGTCCTGTGTTCTGAACGTCCCATGTTGATTCAAAAAGGCGGATGACATAAGGCATCTTTTTGTCAAAGGCAAAAAATGTAATGTGTCAACAAGAACTGTCAACAATGGCACAATAACGGGAGTAGGCTTCGTCCCATTGTGCCACATTTTCAGGGAGATATTCTTCGGTAGGGAAGGAGCGTTTGACGACCTCTCTGGCTTGCTGCAGATCCTCCACTTCCTTCAGGGCTATCAGCTGTGACATCACGTTACCAATTGCCGTAGCCTCAATAGGGCCTGCTGTGACCGGCCTTTTCAGCAGGTTCGCAGTAAAACGGCTGAGCATGGTATTCTTGCAGCCGCCACCGACGATATGCAACGCAGGCACCTTTCTGCCGGTAATGGCTTCCAACCCCTCCACCGCGCTTCGATACTTCAACGCAAGGCCTTCCATCACCAGTCGTATGATGGAACCCATATCGGAAGGCACTTTCTGGCCGGTTTTATTGCAATAGTCGATCACTTTCTGCGGCATATTGCCCGGGCTATAGAAGGTTTCATCATCTACGTTGATAAATGCCTGGAAAGGTGCCGCAGCCTGGGCCAGAGCATCCATTTCATCGTAGCTGACCTGGATGCCTTCCTTTTTCCATGCCCTGCGGCATTCCTGGTAAACCCAAAGGCCCATGATATTCTTCAGAAGACGAACACTGCGGTTAATTCCGCCTTCATTGGTGTAATTCAGCTTCAGGGTTGTGTCATTGATCACCGGTTTTTCACATTCTGTTCCCAGCAGCGACCAGGTTCCACTGGAAATATAGGCGTCGTCACTGTGTTCGAGCGGCGCGGAGATGACGGCAGAGCCGGTGTCATGGCTTGCCACGGCGATAACAGGGATTCCCTTCACCCCAAGCTCATCCTGGACAGATTTTTGAAGTGTTCCCGTACAGGAACAGGTGTCGATGATCTCTGGCAGAATTTCCACCGGTATGTCCAGCTCGTTCAGCAGGTCATACGCCCAGGTTCCTCTTCCCGCCAGTAGCATCTGCGACGTGGAGGCAATGGTAAACTCACAGGCTTTGTTGCCCGTAAGAAAAAAGGCCAGCAAATCGGGAATGAAAAGCAGGGTTTCAGCTTTCTCCAGAAAGGTTGATTTACTTTTAACCATGGACAGCAGCTGGTAAAGGGTATTGAACTTCTGAAACGCGATACCGGTGTCCTTATATATCCGCTCCCGGCTGGTCACCTTCAACGCTTCATCGATTATCCCTTCAGTGCGGGTATCCCGGTAATGAGACGGGTTTCTCAGCAAGCAGTCATCTTTGTCCAGCAAACCGAAATCCACACCCCAGGTATCGATCCCAAGGCTGGAGATATTTCCCTTTGTCTGTTGATTTCCCTTCAACAAGCCCTGCTTCATCTCGTGATACAGCCGTAAGATATCCCAATACAGGCTGTCGGCTGCCATCACCGGATCATTGGAAAAACGATGGATTTCGCTTAGTTGCAGGCGATTGCCGTCAAAGCTGCCAAGAATGGCCCTGCCGCTGCTGGCTCCGTAGTCAAATGCCAGAACATGCCTCACGTTCCATACCTCCCTGATTTACATTGGAAATTTACATTGGGGACAGGTTCCTGTGTAAATAAAATTTACACAGGGATCTGGGCCCCCGCCCCATGTAAATCTTTCCCTATGCTTTTATAATACCGTATCCGATCCTCCAATGCCAGAAATTTCTCGTTGGCAGCTTTCGAAAACATGCCCAAATCACCATCTGCTGTCGCGGTAATTTCATGTCCGATCAGAGCCCAGGCCGAATCGATAAGATTGCTAAAGCTCTCGTCCTTCATCGCACCGCAAATGAATTTCTGCCTTGGGGAGTTAATATCCTCTCCGCTGATCTGGAACAGACCATGCCTGACGCACAGATGTTGAACCCGCTCCAGTTGGGTCTTTGTGTTTCTCGACAGCATATAGGTAAAACCGCGGAAACCCAGCGCCTTTATTTCCTCAAACAGCAGTTCCAGATAATCATCTTCAAACCTTTGAGCCTTCTTATCGCCGGTGACCGAATCCGCCACATCACCCAGATAGGCATAAGCCGAAATAGCCCCGATTTCTTCGCAAAGCGCAATTACATCCGAAACCGCCGGGCATTCATCAGTAGCCGGAATATAAAACTTCTGTACCAAATCGCTTTTAAGTACACCTAGCAAATCATATGCGTAATAAGCGTTTTCACTGTCCAGCAAAATGGCTTCCAATCGCGCGTTCAGACTAATCTGAAGGTTTTGTTTCAGAAACAGCACAAGCTTTTCTCCCCGGCCCAGAATGGAAATCATTCTCAGGGCCAAAGCGTAGAGAAGGTGCCTTTCAGTGATGCTTCCGTCATCATGGCTCATCGAGATGGGTTCTATATCCCGTTCAAAGCTAAGGCTCATTCCATATTGCGCTGTGATTTTGTTCAGGGTTTGGAGCATTTCCCTGTTGCGATGGTTCCGGTATTCCTGATAGGGCTTGATAAACTGGCTCACCTTTTCCAGGCAGTTATGCGGAATACCGTGAACAGCCATATAGGCAATGCCTTTTTGATCAGGATTATTGATGCGCTTTTCGGCCAAGCGGGTTGCAGACATGTCCACCCGGCATTCCATTCCCACCGTAACAGGCATTCGAAGGATCTCACCAGCTTCGATAAACTCACTAATTCCACCCACCGAATCGTGATCCATGATTCCCGCAGTGGAAAGCCCCGAGATAAAGGCCATCCATAAAGCTTTTGACGGGGAATAGGGAGAAAAGGAATAGGTGGTATGAATGTGGTTGTTCACATACTCATGGTCCAGCGGCAGCTTCTCGAGCTCGCCTTCCAAATACATCCGATACAGCTGTTTCAGTGCTTCCAGCCGTTTTGATCGTTCTTCAGCGTTTAATTGTTCCACCCAACCGTGCATCATCATCCTCCACAAACAGGTTTATCTCATTTCCTGGCCGCCTGTGACATTAATGGCCTGGCCGGTCATATAGCTTGACTGATCCGAGGCCAGAAAGACCATCACATTGGCAACATCATCGTAAGAGCAGCCCCGCTTCATCGGAACCTGGTTCAGGTATTTTTGCCGGATCTGCTCTTCAGTGATCCCCTGATTCTGCGCATATTGCTTATACAGGCTGTTCACCCACAACGGTGAATCCAACAGATTCCCGGGGCATATCGCATTCACGCGCACACCACATTCGGCCATTTCCAGGGCAAGGCTCTGGGTGAAGCCGATGCCCGCGAATTTACTTGTGGCATAAGCCGCATTTTTATAGGAGCCTTTTTTGCCGGATTTACTGTTGATCTGAAGAATGACGCCCCTGCCATTAGCGGCCATGATCCTTGCAGCCGCCCGTGCACACAGGAAGTAGCCGTTAATATTCACATCCATCATCTTTTTCCACTCATTCAGCGGGAACTCCGTGGTGGCCTTGGAAATGAGGATGGCAGCGTTGGAAACCAGGATATCCAGCGTGCCAAAGGTATCAACCGCAGTTTTCATTAAAGAGTCTACCTGCTCTTCATCAGTGACATCCACACCAACGGCAATCGCGTTGGTGAGTGATGCGGCAACCCCGGCGGCCTTTTCATGATTAATATCGGCCACAACCACTTTGCAGCCCTCCTGGTCTAATCTGCGCGCCAGCGCTTCGCCCAAGCCCTGGGCACCGCCAGTGATGACAGCCACTTTTCCCTCAAGGTTTTTGCATGTATTGCTCATCGACTTAATTCCTCCAGTTACCTGTTATATCATAACTTTATGTCGCTTGTTTTTCTGAGTGAACGATTGTCGTTCTGATCAAAACAATTGTTGTCCTGAGCGTTAACGAAGGAGCCTTCAGCCTTCTGTAAAGATTCTTCGTTGTGTTCAGAATGGCATATTACGGGTTTTAAGGGCAATATATGTTTGCTCCGACTCGCTAAACAGGCTCATCAGGGATGGGGTTTACACCCCCATCCTGTTCACTCTCAGCATTTCCCGGTGCGTGAAATTATTACGTGCAACATGGCCAGGCAGCGGCAGAATCTTTTCATGGATGGCATCAATGATCCAATCAGGCTGCGGGAAGAAATGTTCTTCCAGCTCATGGGCGGGTGTAATCCAATTTTTTGATCCAACCACTACCGGTGGCGCATCCAGATAATCAAAGGCCAGCTCGCTGATGGTCTGTGCCATATCCTTCAAATGGGAACCTCTGTCGCAGGCATCGCTGGTAAGCAGGATACGGCCTGTTTTCTTAACCGATTCAATCACCTTTTCATAGTTGAATGGGACGATGCTTCTGGCGTCTATGATTTCAGCGGATAATCCATATTTTTCTTCCAGAATTTTTGCTGCATCCAGTGCCCGATACAGGGTGGCACCGATGGTCAGAATCGTGATGTCCTTTCCCTCACGCTTGATGTCGGGGTCACCTATGGGTATTTCATAATAGCCCGTGGGCACACCCTCCTTGTGGAACAGCTCACCAATATCATACAACCTTTGGCTTTCAAAGAAAATAACCGGATCGGTGCCCATCAGCGCGCTGTTCATTAAACCCTTCGCGTCGTATGGGGTTGCAGGGAAAACCACCTTCAGGCCAGGAATATGGGCGACAATGGAGGTCCAGTCCTGGGAATGCTGCGCACCATATTTTGAGCCAACAGAAATACGAACCACTACCGGCATTTTTAGTTGCCCCGCGCTCATGGCCTGCCACTTGGAAAGCTGATTGAACACTTCATCACCGGCACGACCCAGGAAGTCGGCATACATCAGCTCCACTACCGCGCGGCCGCCGCAAAGGCCATAGCCCACCGCCGACCCCACAATAGCACCTTCTGAAATCGGAGAGTTGAACAGGCGATGATAGGGCATGGCTTCTGTTAATCCGCGGTATACCGCAAAGGCTCCGCCCCAGTCACGGTTCTCCTCACCGTACGCGATCAAGGTGGGGTCGGTATAGAATTTGTCGATCATCGCTTCGAAAACACCGTCCCTGAACTGGAACACCTTGTTTTTCGGCATAGGCTTCCCGTTCTCATCCAGGCCGAAACGTACCTTTTTCTGCGTTCTAAGCCATTGCGGGTTTTCTTCCTTTGGCATCAGCACATCGCATGCCCTGTCTTCCATTTTTTCAACCCTTTGATTGGAGAACATCAGGTTTCCGATAGCCTGCGGGTTTGTATGCAAATCCATTCTGGGGGAAATCGTGTCATCAATGGCTAGCTTCAAGACCTTTGTGACCAGTTCACGGGCTTGAGCCAAAATATCTTCAAAAGCGGCGTTTGAAGCCACGTTTGCCTCTTCAAGCTGCTTGCGGTATGCGATAATCGGATCCACCATCATCCACGCATCCACTTCTTCCTTGGTTCTGTAGCTGGAAGCGTCGGAGGGAGAGTGACCGGAAAACCTGTAGGTTACAGTATCCAGCAGCACCGGTCCATTCTTTTCTTCAAGGATTTGCTTCTTTCTGCGTACGGCATCGATCACCGCCAGCGGGTTGAAGCCATCTATCCTTTCGGCATGCATTTGCTCCGGGTTTACACCGGCGCCAACGCGGGCAAGCAGGTCATAGCCCATGGTTTCGCCACGGGTTTGTCCACCCATGCCATAGTGGTTGTTAAAGAAATTGATGATCAAAGGCAGGCCGCCTTTCATATCACCTTCCCAAAGCTTCTTGTACTGATCCATCGCAGCCAGGCAAATTCCTTCCCAAACGGGTCCGCAGCCCAGGGAAGCATCGCCGATGTTTGCGATGACAATTCCCTTTTTACGGTTCACTTTTTTATACAGCGCACCGCCAACGGAGATGTCTCCAGAGCCGCCAACGATGGCATTGTTCGGATAAATACCGAACGGTGTGAAGAATGCGTGCATTGATCCACCCAAACCGGCCTGGAAACCGGTTTCTCTGGCAAAGATTTCGGCCATTGCGCCGTATATCAGAAAGTCGACGGCCAGGTCCTTCACAGTTCCCCCCGACCTTTTTTCTTCAACGACCTTCAGAATGCGGCCATTGCGGAAATTTTTCATGATCTGCATCAGCTCGTCATCGGGAAGCTTTTCAATGGAAGATAAGCCTTTGGCCAGAATTTCACCGTGGCTTCTGTGGGAGCCAAAAATGAAGTCGTCAATATTAAGAAGATAGGCCTGCCCGACAGCCGCTGATTCCTGGCCAATGGATAAATGCGCGGGGCCAGGGTGGTTATAGGCAATTCCGTTATATTCACCGGTGGTTTTTATCAGGTTCATCATGGTCTCGAACTCACGGATGATGGCCATATCTCTGAAAATGCGCAGGAAATCAATAGTGGTGAAGTTGGCTTTCTCCTGCTCGATGGTTCGGTCATACTGGTTCACCGGAATATCCTGAAAGGTAATTTTTCCTTTTTTTCTGATCTCATTTGGATCAATAAAAATTGTCTTCGGCATGTTTTATGTCTCCTTCCATTTTGAGCTACGCGTCGGGGCATGAGCCACAGGTCGGGGCACCTATCCCCGGTTCAATCTTTTTGTTCGTTCAAGGCTAAATCTGCTCATCCAGCTATATCATTTCATTTTATGTTCAGACCAAGGGATCTGGATAGCTCCCTTGGTATTTTTGAAACAAGGTATGTCCCCCTGGCCTATTTAGACCAAGGTACCTGGGTTCCACCCCCTGATTTATTTAAGCCAAGGTACTTTGGTCCCACCCCATGGTTTATTTGAGCCAAGGGACCTGGGCCCCGCCCTCTGGTTTATGGTTTATTTGAGCCAAGGGACCTGGGCCCCGCCCTCTGGTTTATGTGTAAATAAAATTTACACAGGAACCTGTCCCTCATGTAAATCTTAAAGCTCCCACATGGCTTCGCGGATGACCTCGCCGACGGTTGGGTGCGGGAACACGATTTGGCGTATGTCCTCTACACGCATTTCTGTTTCAATCATCATCGCAGCGCCGTAAATAATCTCTGAGGCATAGCTTCCAATGATATGAACGCCAAGGAGCGTTCTATACTTACGGTGTATTAAAACCTTAATGATTCCATCTCCACGGGAGGTTTCGGCGACGTACCTCCCGCTGTAGGCAAGGGGCAGCTTTACAATATCAAACTCCAAACCCTTCTCCTTCGCGGATTCTTCAGTTTCACCCACGGAGCCCACTTCAGGGTTTGTATAAATCACTGAAGGAATGGCATGATAACGCATTCTGTCCTTTTGGCCCAAAATGGTGTTGATGCATACTTCGGCTTCGCGATAAGCGGTATGGGCCAGCATGGATACACCGTTCACGTCCCCCACCGCGTAAACCTCAGGAATATTGGTTTGCATATGCTCATCGGTGACAATTCTTCCTCGTTCTGTCTGAACATGGATGTTTTCAAGGCCAAGCCCTTCGATTTTTGGCTTTCTTCCGATGCTGACCAGAACCTTGTCCGCAGCAACGGTTTGAACCCCCTCAGAGGTTTCAAAGACAACCGAATCGGATGTAATTTCTGTCACTTTGGCTGAAAGCTTGAAATCGACGCCTGCTTTTTTATAGTTGTTATACAGAATCGAGCTGATTTCCCTGTCGGTTGGGCCGGCAATATGATCCAGCATCTCCACCACCGTCACCTTGCATCCGGCTGAGTTGAAGTAGGATGCCATTTCAAGTCCAATTACGCCTCCGCCAATGATCACCAGCTTTTCGGGCAGTGTTTTCAGATCGAGAATCTCACGATTTGTTAAAACAAACCCGTACGCATAGCCCTCTTTCAAGCCTGGAATTGCAGGCATGGCCGGCTCTGAGCCTGTGGCAATCATCAGCCTTTTTCCGGTATAAACCGTTGCGTCCACTTTTACCTGATAGCCTTCAGTGCTTCTACCGGTGATCACGGCTTCACCATTAACCACCGTAACCCCGTTATTTTTCATTTTCATGGACACGCCTGCCACCAGGGTTCTGACAGCTTTGTTTTTCCGATTGATCACGGCAGTATGATCCAGCTTTACATTTTCAGCCGATACGCCATATTGGTTTCCGTTTTTAGCGTAATCTGCGATCTTTGCTGAATTCAACAGTGTTTTCGAGGGAATACAGCCTTCGTTCAGGCAAACGCCGCCGAGGGCACGCTTTTCAATCAGCAGCGCAGAAAGCCCTGCATGGCCGGCACGTTCTGCGCCAACATACCCTCCGGGTCCTGCACCGATAACGATTAAATCATAAACCATTCCAATACCTTCCTTTTCACCTTAGTGGATTTATGGAACACCCCTGCCGCCTCCCAGCTCGGCTTTGCCTTGCTGTTCAATCAGCCGGCGGTTAAGTTTAGTTTCATCATTTATCATAAGAAAGGAGCCCCTGTTTTGCAAGAAGCAGAGTAAAGTTTTCCAGGGCTTCCCTGAGATCCTTTAGGAACCTTGCGGCAGGCGCCCCGTCCACTGCCCTGTGATCAAAGGTCAGCGAAAGCGACATGGAAGAATAGACCTCAAGGACACCGTTTCTTTCCCTGCACCTGGACTCAATGGTATTCACACCCAAAATAGCGGTCTGCGGAGGGTTAATGACCGGAGTAAAAGATTCTATTCCCAGAGCTCCAAGGTTTGTGATTGTAAAAGTGCCGTTTTTCAGCTTATCCGGGTTTATCGTACCCTTCTGACATTCCTGAGCCAGCTGTTTGGCTTCGATGGAAATTTCGTTCAGCGATTTCAGGTTTGCGTTGAATAAAGTGGGGACCATCAAACCCCTGTCCGTATCGACAGCCACACCCATGTTTACATTGGTGAAAAAGCGCATGGTTTCCCCCATAAAATGAGCGTTTATCGACTTATGCAGCGGAAGAATGCGGCTGGTCGCATAAATCAGGATGTCGTTGAGAGTAATGTTTGAAAGACCCATTTTTTCCCCGTCTGCTTTCAATCGCTTGCGAAAGTTAAGGATATCAGTCGCGTCAAAGGAGGCGTTCAGCGTTAGCTGGGCCATTTGTGAAAGCGATTCCTGCATGGTTCTGGCAATGACTTTGCGGATATTGGACACTTTCATATCCTGATATTCCGCCGCAGGTACCCTTTGTTCAACCGTGCCAGGTTCAACAGGCATCGGTCGTTTCATATCCTGTGTGGTTACCCTGCCGCCCAGGCCTGTACCTGATACGTGCTGTGCAGCATTGTCATATGCGTCCTTCGCGCCGCTGGTTACAAGAGCACCCTGCTGCTGAAGGTTTCTTACATCTCTTTCAATGATTCTGGCGTTCGGTCCTGTTGGAATGGCTTGTCGGATATCTACTCCGATGCTATTTGCCAGGTTTTTGGCACGAGGAGATATGAAAAGCTCCCCAGCAGCTGCGTGCGTTGTTGCTTCGACGGTTTTTGCCTGCGTGGGTGTCGCTGCTTCGTTTCTGTGTCCAACGCCGGTTATTGTTGCTTCATTACCGGTTTTAGCAGCTATACCCATTGATGCTTCGTTATCGACTTCAGCAGCTGCCTGCGATTCCATTTCGGTTTTTTTGTCCTCCTGTGCGGGTTTCGCTGAGGCTCCGCCAGGTATGAATGATCCGTAATCCTCTCCTGATTCGCCGATTACGCACACATTGGTCAGAACAGGGACATCCTCACCCTGTTTGAAGAAAATTTCCAGGATGGTGCCGGACACCTTTGCTTCTTCCTCAAAGGCTGCTTTGTCTGTTTCATAGGAAAACAGCAGGTCGCCTTCCTTCACCGGATCCCCTTTTTGAACGAACCACTCGGAGATGATGCAGCTTTCCACCGACTGGCCCTGTCTTGGCATGATAACGGGTGTTGCCATATTCTTTATTTCTCCTTTACCGTGTTTTCTTTACGCTAATTGGATGCATCTGTAAATCTTGAGTGTCACACAGCGGCTCCCCACCACCAGATGTTTTTCAAGTGGGAGAATCCTTGCTTAACTACCGTTCAATTGCCCTTCGTTGCGCTAAATGGCTTTGGCATGCTGAAGCAAATATTCTTCCGCCTCCAGGCACCAAAGGTTGTGATTGGCTTCTACAATCTCCGCCAACCGACACATCACCGGATTACCTTTTCCTTTTTCACGAAAATCAGATATAGCGGTAAGCTCCATGGAGATGTTCGTATAAATCAGCTTTTTTCCGCCAGGAATCTTCGGAAGATTCATGGTGGTTTCCACGACACTGTCCAAACCACCTATATGCGTGATCATGGATGCCGGGTTGATTTCTCCTGCCGCCATCATCCGAAGCGATTCAATCATATCGTCGGTATTTCCGCCGCTGGTTCCAACCAGATGGGTGCTGTTATAATGAACATTGTAAAAGTTCAACTCCGCTGAAAAACCAGGATGGGTTGGCCCTGCAAAAAAGTTCAAACAACCGTCCCTGCCGAGGATCTGATCCCCTTGTTCAACAACGGGCTTAACGGGCGCGAAAACAAACACATCATCATAGCCGGTACCGCCTGTAAGTTGCAGCAAAGCTTCAACAGGTTTTTCTGCTTTGGAAGTGTTCAGATAAACCAACTCAATTCCGTTCCTTCGGGCTTCGTCCACGGTATATAAGGCAGCCGCGCGAGCCAGCCTTGCTTCATCAATATCTGTCACCACCAGAAGGGAAGGCTTTCTATCGGTATGAACGGCATAATCAACAGCACCAAGCCCCATGGGGCCTACGCCGGCCAAAATGGCCATTTTACCGCCCTCTTTGATACCCATTTGATGGACATAGCTGCCACCTGTGGTATGATAATTGGCGTGAAATGCTCCAACGATACAGGACATGGGCTCGGACAGAGAACCATAAAAGTAAGCGTCCCCCTTGTATTCCAGCAAGCAGCCCTGCTCCATCACTTCGTTGGGAATGATGATATGGGTTGCGCTTCCGCCGATATAGCGGAAGCTGTAACCGGGTGCGGCATAAGGATTTTCCTTCAGGTTCAGTGCCGGCTGGATGGAAAACTTCATCCCAGGATGGAATTGCCCCCGCCATTTTGATCCGACCTGAAGAATCACGCCGCAGAACTCATGGCCGATGATCACCGGGTTTTTGGCTACGTCTTTGGGAACCCTTTTGTGATCGCTGCCCTGAACCGCCGCTTTATAGGACGACATGCAAATGCTGTCGGAAATGATTTGCGCCAGGATTTCATCGTTACGGATATCCGGCAGATCGAATTCCTCCAGCCTTAAATCGTTTTTACCATATAATCGAACTGCTTTCGTCTTCATCTCTTTTCCTCCCTGGGATCCCCGGTTGATGGAAAGGTTTTTATACATTTTGTTAATTTGATCATGTTTTATGTTTTATTATAACATTTATCATGATAAAATGGAACATATATTTTAATCACTCTTGTACTCTTTTTTCAAATCGGGTATGATACTGGTATAAAGTTTCGGTTCAGGCATTGATTCCGAACCAGGTTGTTCATCGGAATCGGCAAGGAACACCGCGACAGTTTTAGCTTACTATACCCAAAATCTGTTTTCAATATTTTCTCGGCTGGGAGTGAAATGGCTTGTATAATGACAGACAGGAACAGATCCTGAGTTTACTGAATGAAAAAGGAGAAATTCAAATCTCCGACCTGAAAAATGTCTTCCCTCAGGTTTCTACCATGACCCTTCGTCGTGATCTGACCATGCTCGAGGGAAAGGGGTTATTGATCCGAACCCACGGCGGTGCGGTAAACATTAAAAAGCTCTCTTCAGTTTTTGGTGAAGAGGATGCTTACTCGCTGCGTGCCGCTGAAAATGTGGAAGCCAAAATGAGCATTGCACAAAAGGCCCTGGGTTTTCTGGACAATGGCCGCTCCATTTTTTTGGACGCAGGCAGCACGATGATGTACCTGGCCAGGTTGATCCCCGATGAGCCCTTCTCCCTTCTGACCAGCGGCATTAATATTGCTCTGGAATTAACAAAAAAAGCAAAAATCACCATTTATCAAACCGGCGGGCAGCTGAACCAGAACAGCCTGTCCTCATCCGGGCCTACGTCCATGTCCATGCTGGATTTTATCAACATCGACATTGCCTTTATGGCCGCCTCGGGCTTTACCTTTGAAAACGGATTTACTGTATCCAATTTTTTTGAGTGTGAACTGAAAAAAGCTGTGATGAAAAAGGCAAAAAAGGTCATCATGATGGTCGATTCCAGCAAATGCAACAAGGTGCTGGCATTCACCTTTGGAAACCTGACCGATATCGACATCCTCATCAGTGATGGGAACCTGCCCGAAGCGGTTACCAACAAAGCGCATGAGTTGGGTGTGAAAGTGCTGTAGTATTGTAAAGAACCGTCTGCCTGTGCCCCCCTTGTTTTAATTACACATCGCTGACGATTCTGCCTTCGGTGCTGATGACAACTTCCCTGTAGGGAATGATTTTCCCGGCTTGCAGCATGGCTTTCTTCACCGCATGCACGATGCCGCCGCAGCAAGGTACTTCCATTCTTGTGACGGTAACACTTCTGATATCATTGGAACTGAACATTTCTGTCAGTTTTTCGATATAGCTATCAACATCATCCAGCTTTGGACAACCAATCACGGTGATCTTTCCGGCTATGAAATCCCTGTGGAAGCTGCTATAGGCATATGCACAGCAGTCAGCCGCAATTAGCAGGTCACTGCCTGAAAGATACTGAGCGTGTGGATGAATCAGGCTTAACTGAACAGGCCACTGGTTTAACTCGGAAGGCGCCGAATCTTTTTGCGCCGCGACTTCCCTGTTCTGTGGCTGAATTGTACGCTGCAGTCTCATTGCCCGCTGCCCGCTGCCCGGGGCACCCAACTGCATGAGGTGCATGGGTTGATGATGTATGGCATGAAGTTGCATGGGGTGAAGGTGCATTTGCTGCATTTTTTCGTTCTTCCATCCTCTTCATAACCAATTCATGATTATATTCCGCAGTATCTTTTTCAACAATCCGGATTGCTCCGGTGGGGCACTCGGGAAGACAATTGCCCAGTCCATCGCAATACTCGTCACTGATGAGCTCTGCTTTTCCATCCACCAGCGCAATGGCCCCCTCATGACATGCATCAATGCATAATCCACAACCATTACATTTTTCACGATCTATTTCGATAATATTTCTTTTCATCTCCATCCTCCATTTATTATTCATTTTCAGCCTTTTTATCAAATATGCGAATACCTATGCCTCATAGCTACTCTCAACCCACCGGTCAAAAAACGCGAGGCGAGGATAACCGATTTTTGCTTCATTGGCTGCTGGTTTCATTTACTAACCTCATTATATTCTCATGAACATTTCAATTCTGTTGCCATGGCAACAAAAAAAGGCATCTATGGAAACCACGCTTAAATGATGCAGGTTGTTCATAGATACCTTTCCTGGTGTGACTTACTCCCACCACCTGTATCACGTTTTTTACCTTTGGCTAAAAACACGTTTGGTGGGGGCTTTTGTGGACGTATTGGAAAAACGTCCTAATCAGAGCGGCTCTGTTCAGGCTGTTATGGGCATCTGAATCGTTATCAAATATCCACTTAGGGTCTACTGAAAAACTATTTTAAATTATTCTACGCATATAAATTGAATCAAAATTCGTACATTGAAAAAAGAATAAAAGAAATTCCGGAGCAGTTGCTCCAG
>JAAYJG010000382.1 GCA_012523055.1 Ruminiclostridium sp.
GTTGCCTTGCTTCAATCTACCTGATCGTCAGGAAAAATCCAAAGCGACAAGAAAGCGAGTTGCTACGCCTTTCAGAGACAAAGTTCACAATAATTCTGGCAGGTTTGTTGATTTTGATGGGCTTTGCAATCATCATTATTAAATTCATAGACCCTTCAAAAGGTGGAGTTGACACAAGTTCCTATCTTGTTGCCGCTCTGTTGGCTTTGCTATGTGTGTTGTTAGGGTCTGGCATGTTGCTCTTTTCAATGTTAAAGCAGATCATTGTTACAGATAATGGGCTTCAGATAGTGTCTCTTTTTGGAAAATCATACGAAATGCCATGGAAAGAAATTACAGAGATCAAACTTAGACCTTTATCAAACAAAGTGACTTTTGTCAGTAAATCACACAGCGTTCTGATAGGTGGTGAACCCGGAACCTATAAAAAGTTTATCGCTATTGCAAAAACTAAAATACCAACACGTGTCTCACATGATTTGTTGGATAAATTGAATAACCGTTTTCTATAAAACACGGAATCAAAACAAGAATAAAACATATTTACAAGGAGAACGAAATGCCCGAATGGAAGAACGATAAAGAGTTGTTTGAGATCATGAAAAAAGAATTGTATACAGGTGTAATCTGCGACATGATGGATACACTTGGTTATAGCCATATTTACCTTCCTCATGATATCCAGTCGATCAGGTTAACAGAAGTAATGGTCGGCAGAGCTTTTCCGACAATCATCTGCGATGTTTATGGCGAACAAGATAAACCTCTTGGTCTATTAACTGAGGCTATTGATAATATCAGTGAAGATGAGGTCTATATCGTCACAGGCGGTGACCGAAGATGCAGTTATTTCGGCGAAATCATGGCTGCCACAATTAAACACAGGGGTGGAGTTGGGGCTGTGATTGATGGATACATTCGTGATACCCGCCAGGTTCTGGAGCAAGATTTTCCAGTATTCTGCATGGGTCGGGACGCACAGGGATCGATTTATAGAAATCAGGTTATTCGATATGGCTGCCCGGTTGAGATTGGGAATATTCTGATCAAACCCGGAGACCTGGTGTTCGGCGATATTGACGGCGTTGTAGTGTTTCCTCGCGAAATTGAGGAAGAGGCTATTACATTAACCCTTGAAAAAGTACGTGGGGAAAAAAGTACCCGAGAGGCAATTGAAAATGGTATGTCAGCTGTAGAAGCGGAGAAAACATACGGCACCTTTTAAGTAAACTTGAGGAGGATAAAATGGATGTGCTTGAACGTATCGGACTGGCTGGTCTTGTGCCGGTTGTTGTAATTGAAAATGCAGAGGATGCCATTCCTGCTGCCCGTGCGTTGCTTGAAGCGGGGCTGGATGTGATGGAAATCACCATGCGAACAGATGCTGGTATCCAGGCAATAAAAAACGTTAGATCTGCAGTACCTGAAATGCTGGTGGGTGCTGGTACAGTTCTGACACTTGATAAATGTAAAGAATCCGTTGATGCTGGTGCTCAGTTCATCGTTTCTCCCGGGTTTGACGCGAAAATAGTTCGCTGGTGTGTAGAGCAAAAAATTGCGGTTACCCCAGGTTGTGTAACTCCAACAGAGATACAGCAAGCATTGGTAGAAGGTTTGAAAACAGTTAAGTTTTTCCCTTCTGACGTTTATGGTGGTGTAAAAGCGATGAGCGCGCTTTATGGTCCATTTAAATCCGCAGGGGTTCGGTTTATCCCAACCGGCGGAGTTAATAATGACAACCTGGCAGAATATGCTGACAAACCATTTATTTGCGCTGTCGGCGGAGGCTGGTTGTGTAAAACTGCAGATATAAACAATAAGAATTTTGCTGCGATCACTGAAGCTGTTCGCAAAGCCATTGATATTCTTCTGGGCTTTGAGGTCGCCCACATTGGGATTAACATGGAAACCCCTGAAGAATCTTTGGAAGTCTGTGATCAATTCTCAAAA
>JAAYJG010000383.1 GCA_012523055.1 Ruminiclostridium sp.
CAAAACCGATGATCGAAATGTCGCCCGGTACGGACAGGCCGTTGTCAAATATGGCTTTAGCCGCTCCGATAGCCATCACATCCGACATGGCAAATATTGCTGAATATTTATTCTTTCCAGATTGTAGTGAATTATTTACAGCCGCATATGCATCTTCATATGTAAATTTAGACTGAATAAAAAGTGCTTCGTTGAATTCGAAACCATGCTTATGATAGCTTTCCAAAGCGCCCTTATACCTTTTGTAGATGGAGTCTGTGTCTAGCAGCTGGCCGCCAAGAATCGCGATTTTTCGATGACCCATCTCAAACAGGTAATCTACTGCTGTTTCTGCGGCTTCCTTATCATCGATACAAACACTGGAAACATTGTTTAAATTCAACCCTTCCGCTGACATCGTGGAAAACACACAAGGCACATCTATTTCTTTGAGCCTGTCGGTTTTCAGCGAGGGGCTGCCGCCTAAAAATATCACACCGACAGCCTTTCTTTCCGATATCAACCGGAAAGCAGTATCCACTTCGTTTTCGTTCTCATCAATAAAATGTAGCAGTGGGATGTATTTTGTCTTGATGATTTCAGATTGAATCTTTTCAATAATCTGCCCGAAAAACTGGCTGTGCATCCCTTTTACGATAATACAGATGATATTTGAACTGATCTGTTTCAAATTCTTTGCATTTGCATTCGGAAAATAGCCAAACTCATCGATCACAGCCAATACTTTTTGCCTGGTTTCTTTGTTCACATCCGGCATATTGTTAATCACGCGAGAAACAGTACTGACAGAAACCTGCGCGAGCTTCGATATTTCTTTGATCGTTGGGTTTGCCATTCGGTTTGCCTCCTTTTTTGGACATAATACATAATGAAATCGTTACCGGTAACGTTACCATATGTACAATTTGATTATAATGCCTGCCATTTTCTTTGTCAATACAAATTTATTGAGGCCATCAAAAAGACCTTGAAATTTTCAATTTACCCAAAGGAAATATATGATATAATTCATTGTTAAGAGACTGGGAATATGAACAAGCTTTAGTAGAGCTAAAAAGGTTAGTTTGTGGGTAGGGTTGCAACTAAAACTCAACTGAACCTCACAAAAACATACCAGGGGAGGAAAATCAATGGATAAGCTGATCAAACAGTATTTTTTATCACCAGCAGCAGGAAAAAGGTTAATCGCAAAATCCTTTTTACGCATTCCGTCCGTAGCTGCAGCCTTGGAGAACAGGACGATTGTGGTTATTGCAGGAACAACCAATGGATATATTGTTGAGGAAATCTTTAATATAAAAAGTCAGGATTCACAGTTCACTAAAAATCGGTTTTTCAGGGGGATATCCTTACCTCCAAAGTATGTTATTTCAGATGCTGGCAGGTTGAATGATGATAATGAATTTCCCGGAGACGTCGTTATTGTAAATGGGAAATGGGACCCCGGAAAGACGATCTTTGACGTTACCGATAGCTTGCAGGAAGGCGATATCATCGTAAAAGGCGCTAACGCAATCAATTTAAAAAGCAAACAGGCAGCTATTTATATTGGTCATCCAAAAGCAGGCACTATCATTGCTGCCCTCCAGGCAGTGATGGGAAGAAGAGTTGAACTGTATTTACCCATTGGCCTGGAAAAAAGAATAGACGGGGATATCAATGATATCGCCAGAAGGCTGAATTCACCGGGTGCAAAGGGGTTCAGGTATTTCCCGGTCTGTGGAAATATCCTCACGGAACTGGAAGCCATTCATATTTTAACCGGTGCTGAAGCAGAACTTGTTGCCGGCGGAGGAGTCTGCGGAGCGGAGGGAAGCTGCTGGATTGCTGTTTCCGGAAATGAAGAGCAGCTAAAGGAAGCAGATATAATTATGAAAGCGGTGACCGGCGAACCGGGTTTTATCATATAACGTGGTGTTGGCCTGCCACACTTCGCGGGGTGAGGTTTCCTGCTTTTTACTGAAAGAAAAGATTATCAATATGGAGGGGCGGGAAATGTTTTCGATTGACTATGCAACTGAACAGGATCGCGACTTTTGGCACACGCTGGATGAATACATTTCTGATGATGAGTTAACTTTAAAAATCAGGGATCAACGGTGCTACATCATCAAGGATGATGATCGTCCGGTGGGCGTCATGCGCTACAATCTTTTTTGGGATCTGATTCCGTTTCTTACCATGATTCATTTTGAACAATCTTACCAGGGTAAGGGGTTTGGAACCAAAGCGATGATTCATTGGGAAAATGAAATGCGTCAATTGGGTCATCAAATTGCAATGACATCAACGATGGTTGAAGAGACGTCACAGCATTTCTACCGTAAACTGGGCTACAAGGATTGCGGTTGTCTGATTAAAGATTTCCCTCCCTATGTTGAAACGATGGAAATGTTCATGATGAAACAGCTGTGAAGCGAGGTGCTTTATGAGTGAAAAAACAAGATGCAAATGGGCGGGAAATATCCCCATATACATAGACTATCATGACAACGAATGGGGACGGCCTGTGCATGATGATATGAAGCTGTTTGAAATGTTTATTCTGGAAGGCATGCAGGCAGGTCTTGCATGGATAACGGTATTGAATAAGAGAGAAGCATTCAGATTGGCTTTTGATGGGTTTGACCCGAAGAAGGTGGCCCTATATGATGATACGAAGTTTCAGCAGCTTATGGCAAACGAAAAAATTATCAGAAACCGATTGAAAATTCATGCTGCTGTGAACAATGCCAGGCTGTTTTTAATGGTTGCAGAAGAATACAGCAGCTTCGATAAATTCTTATGGGGATATGTAAATGACACTCCTATCACAGGCCATTGGCAGAAACACGAAGATATGCCCGTTAGCACTCCACTTTCCGATAAGATCAGCAAAGACCTGAAAAAAATGGGTTTTAAGTTTGTCGGCTCGACCATCATTTATTCGTTTATGCAAGCTATCGGTATGGTTAATGACCATACCACGGATTGTTTTGTTTACAAGGAACTGTTGTAAAAAATAAGGGGGGATTAGTATGCCATTCGTGAAGGTTGAGATTTTTTCCGGTAAGTCAAAGGAGTATAAGAAGAAATTGCTGGACTCCATTCATGACGCATTGGTAGAAGCCTTCAAAATTCCTGAAGATGACAGGATGCAAAGGCTCTATGAGCTTGAGCCTGAAAACTTCGAAACCGTTCCAGGAAAGACTGAAAACTTTACGATGATTGAGTTAACTGTTTTTCCCGGGAGAAGCCTGGAGGCCAAGAGAAAGCTCTATTCAACGATAGTAAAAAATCTGGGGGAGTCTCTTTCTATAGCCCCTTCCGATGTGTTTATTGTCATCAATGAGCCACCGCTTGAAAACTGGGGGATACGTGGTGGGAAAGCAGCAATCGATATTGATTTGGGTTTTAAAATAGATGTGTAAAAACTGGGAGCCGCATATCGAAGCTTTACAAAAAATCATTATTCTGACTAAACCGCTTCATGGAACACAATAAGGAAAAAGAAAGCATTCTATAATAAGATAAAGAGCTGCCTCGGAGGGCAACTCTTTATACGATTCAATTTTACTATTCAGACAGAAGACCCGCCATCAAGTAAACCAGCGGAGAATTCCAGTATATCGTTATCTCGTTGCAGGAGTAGCTTTGTAAGTTATCGACATAGCACTTCGCCGGAGGCTTACCCTCCAGGACATTCTGGGCATAGGGATCTTCCAGGTTGGAGTTCGCGCCTCCCACCAGCATACCTTTCATGGTAGTTCCAAGGGCAATGGAGGGGCGGTGGTGTGTACCGTTTGGTGTCAGAGTTCCATAGCCTGTAACAAAGCAGTATGAAGTGGAATTGGCACCAAGCAGATAATCCATTTGCTTCTTTGCCAGGTCATCTTTGTTTTCGGAAAACCTGCCTGCCATCAATAGGACCATTCCGTTGTTGGCCAGTGTCATGTTGCTTCCCCATGGATATACATCCCCCATGGCAGAAAAATACCCGTCTGCCTTAATGTTTTTCTCTACAGAAGCAAGGTATGTATTAAATTTATCCTGAATCTTGTTTTTCAGGGTCGCATCGGTTTTCTCGGAAGTGAGGTATGCATAACAGCCATACAGTGAAACTGCCTGCCAGCCCAAGCCGTTATCCAGGGATGTCATATCCAATGCTTTCAGTTTTTCATGATAGCTGGAGTCACCGGTCGTTTTATACAGCTCGCTTAAAGCCCAGAAAACCTCGTCCGGTGAATTTTCATCACCATATTCACCTGTGGATACATCCTTTGGGTTTTTAAAGCCGCTCTTGTTTGCATTGCTTTCCAGGTAGGAGAGGGCGGTTTTCGCTGCCGCAAGACACTCTTTTGCAAAGGCGGCATCAAAGGGCTCATAAATTCTTGCTGCCATCGCCATCACAGATGCGAAAGCACCGGTGGCAGCATTAGAAACCGGCAGAATATACAGGTCAGCTTTTACCTCTTCCGGCATGATCATTCCATCAAAGTTTAAGCCTGTAACCTTATGGTAAACACCGCCTGATGCTTCATCCTGCATCTTGAACAGCCATTCCAGCTCATATTTGGCTTCATCCAGAACATCCGGAATACCATTGCCGCTTTCAGGGATTCCCAGCTTATCGTTGAAGACACTGCTGTAATCTTCATAAGCAAGCAGCAAGTCTGCTGCTGCCTTTACCCCGGGAACAACATAACGTCCGTAATCCCCGGCGTCATGCCATCCGCCGGAAACATCCTTTGTTTTGTTTGTGCCATAAATCGTTGCCGGTTGTGTATGGCAGGCTTCATGAGCAAAATCTCCTGCGAATTTATCTTCCAACTCGCTTCCACAGCGCATCAGATACAGCATCTTTAAGGCATCAGCAAAAGCTTTATCATAGGGCTTGTCTGCGATCACGAACTCATAGGATTCGCCGCTGTTTGCAGCAACAATTTTATAGGTGCCAGGTGCGGTTACTTCGGTAAAATCACCATAAGCCACGGTTTCACCGGCACTTGGAGTATTTACTGAACCGCTTACTTTACCGGAGAAAACAGCTTTGCCCGTCTTTACGTCAACCACTTCAAAGGTGGTATCAAGGCTGCTATCCCTGAATATAGCTGTTTTCTTGTCGTCCGTACGATAACCGACCTGGTTGATGTTAATGGAAGGCACTTCATCTTCGGTATTGGAGACTTCAGCCTTGGATGCATCCAGCAGGATCAGCTCAACATTGTCAACGGTTACAGTATGCGCAGGAAGCTTGCCATCGGCTTCGTGAAACCCTAAATTCAGGCAGAACCTGGGTGCAGGGTCGGAAGCTTCTGTCATGGTAAAGGTATTTTCATAATGCATGGTTTCTGCAGTGATGGCGATGTTTTCCTCGGTGGCATAAGCATGATAATCCCCGCCATTGAGCTGAACGCGCCATTCCATGGTTCTGGCCGCAGTGGAACTGATATCAAATGCCACCTTGTATACGGCGTTCTGAAGTACTTTAAAGCCATCACAATATACCTGTATTGCATGCTTCACACTTCCGGTGCTGTTGATCGTCACTTCCAGCTGACCTTTGGTGTTTAAGGCAATTTTTCCGTCGCCGCCGGATTCCGTGTAAGTTCCCCATTTGGGACTGAGCTGGTTAAAGTATCCTCCCGGCATCAGATTGCCTCTTTCTTCTTCCTCAGAAACCATTGGTGGTTCTGTGGGTTTCGCTTCTTTCGTGGGTTCAGGTGCTTTGGTCGGAGCTGCGGTTGCTGCTGTTGTGGGTTGCCCTGCCGTAGGCTGCTGCTTATTCTTTTTATTTTTATTACAGGCAGTCATGGTGGTAAAAACCAGGCAGAGGATCAACAATAATGCCCAAAACTTTTTCATACTATGTCCCCCTCTTCTATCTTCGGTTGTGCTGTATTTCACAGGCTCTGCAATGAATACCGCACACAGTCTATTATATGGAATGCCCATGACTTTTTCAATTCATTTTGAACACTTTCGCACAATAGTAACCACTGCATCGTTACTGTTCACAGGTAAGCAGGCGCAACCTGTTGAACGAAGTGAATGAGCTCGCATAACGTGCTTAATTCACGTTCCGGGTAAAAATTTTTCATCAGTATTGACTCGCAAGTCAATATGGGTTAAAATTGACTCATCAGTCAAAAAGGAGCAGAACATGCAGAAAACAAATAAAGAACTGGATTCAAGAAGAGAAGCCATTTTAATCAGCGGTATAGTCGAATTTTCCACAAAATCATACAATGACGCCAGCACGGACGAAATCACCCACCGCTGCAGCATTTCAAAAGGATTGCTTTTTCACTATTTTGGAAGTAAACGCGAATTGTATTTCTGTTGTCTTGAAAACGCTTTGGAAAGGCTTACATCCATAACCCCAGAGGTGGCGGCGGAGGATTTCTTTAGTATTCTTTTTTCCACCATGGATATGAAGCTAAGGCTATGCAGTGAGTTTCAGAATGAAACACGACTGGTGAATATGGCGGCAAGGGAGATGGGAAAAGAGGTTCTGGAAGGGAAAAACAGAATTTTTAAAAAGTATCTGCTACAGGTAAAGACAAGATCTGCACAAACAATGTCACATGCGGTTTCAAAGCTAAAGTTGAAGCAGCCTGCTCAAGCCCGCCAAATAACAGAAGCACTTTACCTCTATACCGAAGCTTTCATCAATAGGACGCTTGAGCTGTACCGAGAAAAACCGGATGAATTCTTTGCCAAAAGAGATGAGATACAGGCCGAACTCAAACAATATCTTGGTTATATGCTGGAGGGCATAGTAAAGGAGGACTAAAGGGTTATGAAAATCGGGATGCTCAAGGGTATGTTGCTTTGTTCGCGGTATACGAAGATGCATGAAGCACAAAGAGAAGCAATCCGCAACGAACGGCTTAAAGCAATCGTTCGCCATGCGAAAGAGAACAGCCCATACTACAGGCAATTGTATAAAGACGTACAGGAGGATTTTTCCCTGTCAGAGCTGCCCCCTGTTAACAAGATGGAATTGATGGCTCATTTTGATCAATGGGTCACTGACCCGGATATATACCTTGCAGATATAAACGAGTTTATGAAAACCACCGATAATATCGGACGAAAGTTCAAAGGGAAATACCTGGTGTTTACCACCAGCGGCTCTACCGGGAACCCATTGGTAGCCTTATGTGATAAAACGACCAACAGCCTGATGGGGGCAATCAATACAGGAAGAACCTTCACACGCAAGAGTGACCTGAAAGCGTTTATTCTCAAAGGGGGAAAAACCGTGGGCGTGTTTGCCACCGGAGGTTTTTACCTGGCGAATAGTTCCGTGCGTGCAAGGCTGCTATCCATGCCATGGAAGAAGAAAAGAATGGCGGTAACCAGTGCGTTGCTTCCGGTTCCCAAAATTGTGGAAGAGTTGAACGCTTTTCAGCCTGCCATGCTTGGGGGTTACCCAACCATTCTCGAGTTGCTCGTAGATGAGCAAAAAAACGGGCGGTTGCATATTCATCCGGTTATCATCATGACCGGAGGAGAATATCTTTCAGACGCTCTGCGCTCCAGTCTGTCTGAAGCATTTCACTGCTATGTGCAGACCTCCTATTCCTGTACTGAGGGCGGAACAATTGGCTCTGAGTGCAGCGAACGACATTTTCATGTGAATGACGACTGGGTTCTTGTTGAACCAGTAGACAAAGATAACAACCCTGTCGCAGACGGGGTGCAATCTGACAAGCTCTTGCTGACAAACCTGTATAATTACACTCAGCCCTTCATCCGATATGAGGTAACCGACCGAGTGACCATGCATCATCAACCATGTGCCTGTGGGAATCCTACACCGTGGCTGACGTTGGAGGGGAGAACGGATGATATGCTGTGTCTTGTTGAAGATGGCCGCGAGATTAGGATTGCACCGCTGGCCGTCTATGCTACCCTGAAGGAAATCCACGAAATACAACGTTTTCAGCTTCTTGTACACCCGAATAACAAGCTGGAGCTCAGGCTGATTCCAGCAGAAGGCCATGATAAAACAGAGGCGTTTCAAAAAGCCCGGGAAGTATTGGGAGCATTTCTGAACACCCATGGAGTGAGAAAAACAGAAATGATCCTTTCCGACGATGAACCCCAACAGCACCCGGAAAGCGGAAAGTTCAAGCATATCATCTGCCCGCAATAACAAACACAGATGCTGTTGTTTGCAAGACATCAAGGAAACTTTTTTCCGATGAACAGGATACATCATCAAATGCATCAGTGGATGCAGAATAAACAGGGATCAGGTTATTTTTCTTCAGCTTGCCGCTTTTCTGCGGGCGCAGGTTCTTCCTTATTGAAGCGTATCAGGTAGATCAGCACTACCAGAAATGCGAAAACATTCAAATATAAATCTGCAACATTGAACACACCCGTTTGAAAAATACCGAAGTTCATGTGCATGAAATCGATCACTTCGCCATAAAAAATTCTGTCTATCAGGTTACCCACACCACCGCTGATCACAAAGACCCAGAAGGACAGATAAAACCAGTCGTCTTTCTTTTTTGTGACAACATAAATAGAGAATGCGATTAAGACCACCAGGGGGAGCACGACAAAAAACATCCACCATAATAAGCTGTCCGCACCGCTTCCAAAGGAAAGGAAACCTCCGCGGTTCGTCGCATAAACCAACATAAAAAAATCATCAATGACTGGTATGGTTCCTTTGCCCATTAATGAGGCCTGGGCAATTTTTTTTGTAATCTGATCAAGCGCGATCAATAAAACAATGGATAAAACACTTACGGCAAGCCTGGATACTCGCTTCAAAAACATCACCTTTTCACTGTTTGCTTGTTCCGGATGACCGGAAAGAGGTTGCGGCCATACGGCTCAGCTAGTCTATTTTACCACACATTCAGGATAAACGATAAACATTCATGCAAATCATTACAAATTTTTTTGTTCGTGGCTGAAAGTCGTACGCGGAGCACATTCCACAGAAAGTTATTATCATCATGGTTTTGCGCTTATACTTTTCTGTCTTGGTTTTGACAGAGAAATAGTATTGAAGAATGCGTTATAAGTTGTATAATGGAAGAAACTCCTATTATAGAGTGATGCGGAATCAATGCAAAAAAGTATCATTATAATTTTACAAAAACCGGGACTGTTTTTCCCCGGAGTAAAATAAGGCGTTTGATGAAATGGATCAGGAAAAAAAGGACGGTAAACCATATGGCAGACTGGAATTCAACTCAATATCTGAAATTTAAGAATGAACGTACACAGCCAGCGATTGATCTGGCAACCCGAATTGATGCGGTCAATCCTCAAAAAATCGCGGACCTTGGATGCGGCCCGGGAAACAGCACCCAGGTTCTGGCAGAGATGTTCAATAATGCTTATATTCTTGGCGTCGACAGTTCTCAAAACATGATCGCGGCAGCCAGGGAGAAATACCCGAAACTGGATTTTGATATTTGCGATATCAGCTGTGAACTGTCACGGTTGGATCACGATTTTGATATTGTGTTTTCAAATGCCTGTATCCAATGGGTACCGGATCATTCAGGGCTGATTCCGCAGATGCTGAGCCTTCTGAAAAAGGGTGGGGTTCTTGCGGTTCAAATCCCGATGAACTTTGATGAGCCGATTCACAGGATTATCAAGGAAGTCAGTTCTACTGAAAAATGGCGTGCCTGTTTCCCGGAGCAACGGAACTTTTATACGCTTTCACAAGGTGAGTATTTCGATATTTTATCTGACTGCACGGATGAGTTCTCAATCTGGAACACGACATACTACCATGTGATGAAGTCCTGGCAGGACATTATGGAGTGGTACCGCAGTACGGGGCTAAGGCCGTACCTGGCCGTTTTGACAGAAGAGCGCGGCAAAGAGTTCGAAGAGGATATCCTTCAAATGCTGATGAGGGCATACCCAAAACAGAAAAACGGAGAAATCCTTTTCAGGTTTCCCAGATTCTTCTTTACGGCAAGAAGAAAATGAAATCACTTACTCAGCTTTCCCGCAGTGCTTTGGGGATTGCCTGCACAGCAGGCCACCAACTATGGTGTGATATCACAGCTCAGCTTGTCTTTACCAATGTCTTAAAACACTGCTCTCAAGTTGAGACGGGAGAGTTGAATTGTATAATAAAGTAAACAAGGAGAAAAACGATGGAGAAAAAAACACAGAATAAGGTGATCAGAGAAGTTATTGAATGGTTTTTATATTTATTTTCAGCGTTCATTATCGCATCAATCCTGCATACACAGGTCTTTGCGATGACCGTGGTAGATCAGAGCTCCATGGAGGATACTCTTATTGAAGGGCAGAAGCTGGTGATGGAGCGGATTTCTTATAAAATCCATGAACCGATGCGCGGTGACATCATTGTTTTTCTTCAGAAGGAAGAAACCGATGGGATCCTGGAAAGGGTGAAAATTTTCTTCAACGATATCCGCCTGAAGCTTAAAAAGCAAAATCGGGAGGATCGTATGATTAAAAGGGTCATCGCCGTAGGTGGTGATGAGCTGACCATAAAGGGCGGTTATGTTTATGTCAATGGTGAAAAAATGGAGGAGCAGTATATAAAAACCCTTACTCCCAATGAGATTGTTACCGAAATTGTCCCAGAGGGCTATGTTTACGTCATGGGTGATAACAGGGCAATCAGCGAGGACAGTCGCTATTATGGCCCCATTAAGCTGGATCATATTGAAGGAAAGGTTGTTTTCAGGTTGTTGCCGATCAATGAGATGGGCAAGCCGTAAAATGATTATCCGGCACCCGCTGGCATATTCTTTTAACCTTCGGCTTAAAATAAGTTAGAACACGTTTCTTAGCTTTGGGTAAAAAATGCTGGTGACCATGAAACCTCGTAGTAGAGGTAGGCTTTCATTTTTGCCTCACTATTTTCAAAATCTCATTTTTTTTTCTGAGGAATCATTTATCGTAGCAATCACAGGTTAGCAAGGCCTGTGAGTTAAATTTCACAGGCTTGCTTGTCTTATGAAAGTGATTGTTCACAGGTAAGCAGGCGCAGCCTTCTGAATGAAGTGAAGGATCTCGTGTTACTTATGACAAGATCATTCGCTGTGCTCAGGATGACATAACTACGTTCAGGATAAAACGCATACATCTGCAGCAACTTATGAACTTATAACGAGGCCCGATGGACCCCCGCCCCACCTCTTAACGTATTTTCAGCTAAGGGCTGAAAAACGTGGGGTGGCGGGTACCGATTACCTTAATCAGGCGGCGAGCATATGTTTTACAGGTCGCTCAGTGCTGGTTTTTGCAAGCAAAAACTTCTTCTCCCGCCTCGATATAACGAAGCTAAAGCTTCGTTGTTGCAGTGTGATGGTTTTGCCAAAGCAAAACATGCCGTTGCAATAACAGTGTGTTGCGATTGCAAGCAATAGCTTCCGTTGTAAAAAGGCGAGGCGTGAACAGTCCTCCACGACCAGTTGTCGCCAAACGACACGAAACCTGGTCGGGTTTCACAGGAGTAACTTGTAAAATGGAAC
>JAAYJG010000384.1 GCA_012523055.1 Ruminiclostridium sp.
AGGGAATTGTCCGGGGCCTGGATTATTACACGCGTACTGTATTTGAGTTCGTTTCAAAGAATATCGGATCACAGGGAACCGTTTGCGGCGGCGGGCGTTATGACGGGCTGATTGAAGCGTGCGGCGGGAATCCTTCCCCAGGCATTGGTTTTGGCCTTGGGATTGAAAGGCTGCTGCTGGAAATGGATAGCCAGGGTATTGCTATCCCGCAGCCGGAAGTACCAGATATATTCATTGGTGTTATCGGTGAAAAGGCCGAGCAATTCTCGGAAGGACTGGCGTTAAAGCTTAGAACGGCAGGGCTTTCCTGTCATAAAGATATTATGGGACGCAGTGTAAAAGCGCAAATGAAGTTTGCGAACAAGCTAAACGTCCGTTTTGTGGTGATGATCGGGGATAATGAAGTGGAAACCGGCAAGGTCGAGTTGAAAAACATGGCTACCGGTGAGGGACGAGATATTCATATCGACACCCTTTTGGACCGGTTGTTAAAGTCCAAACAGGGAACGATTTAAAAACATAACGGCAGCGGGGAAGGTATTTGCAGACTGCCGAATCGAGCAATGGAAGAGTTCGGAGAACAAATTTGATACTTCATTTGGAAAGGAAGTTGATGGTTATGGCTGAAAATCTGGCGGGAATGAAACGCACACATCGCTTAACGGAGGTCACTGCAGACAATGTGGGCCAGGAAGTGGTTGTTATGGGCTGGGTGCAGAAGAGAAGAGATTTGGGTGGTCTTATATTTATCGATTTGCGGGACAGAAGCGGTCTTTTGCAGATTGTGTTCCACAATGAGCTGGACAGCGCCCTCCACAGCAAGGCAGTGCAGATCCGTAATGAGTTTGTTCTCGCGGTCAGAGGCACCTTGGTCAATCGCTCGGATGAGGCCATTAACCCCAGCATGCTCACCGGAAAATGGGAAGTTATCGCCAAAGAACTACGGATTCTCAGTAAGTCTGAGACGCCGCCCATTCAAATTGAAGATGATATCGATTCCAATGAAGCTCTGCGCTTGAAATACAGGTACCTGGATTTGCGCCGGCATGTGATGCAGGCCAACCTGATGCTGCGTCACCGTGTGGCAAAAATCGCGAGGGATTATTACGATGATCACGGTTTTCTGGAGATCGAAACTCCGGTTTTAATGAAGAGCACTCCGGAAGGGGCCAGGGACTATCTGGTTCCCAGCCGGGTTCATCCCGGGAAGTTTTTTGCATTGCCCCAGTCTCCTCAGCTGTTCAAACAGATTCTGATGGTGTCGGGCTTCGACCGCTATATGCAGATAGCCAAATGCTTCCGGGACGAAGACTTGCGTGCCGACAGACAGCCTGAATTCACGCAGATCGACCTGGAAATGTCCTTTGTCGAGGTTGATGATGTCATTACTATAAACGAGGGCTTTATCAAACGCTGTTTTCAGGAAGTGCTTAGCATCGAAGTTCAAACCCCATTCCCCCGTTTAACCTACCAAGAAGCGATGGAGCGCTTTGGTTCCGATAAACCCGATACCCGGTTTGGGCTGGAACTGGTGGATGTCTCCGACCTGGTGAAGAATTGTGGCTTCAAGGTGTTTTCAGACGCCGTCGCAAAGGGTGGCAGCGTCAGAGCATTGAATGCCAAAGGCTGTGGGGAAAAGTTCTCCCGTCGGGAGATCGATGCGCTGGGCGAGCTCACAAAAACCTACAAGGCGAAGGGGATGGCCTGGATCGCTGTGGAAGAAAACAACCTGAAATCACCCATCACAAAATTCCTCACCGAGGATGAAACCAAACAGATTCTTGAAAAAACAGAAGCGAAGGCAGGGGATCTGATCTGCTTTATCGCAGATACCAACGCAGTTGTATTCGATGCTCTGGGGCATTTGAGGCTGGAGATCGCAAGAAAACTGGGCCTTATCGATGACAGCACGGCCAGCTTCCTGTGGGTCACCGAGTTCCCGATGTTTGAGCATGATGACGAGGAAAACCGATGGGTTGCGATGCATCATCCGTTTACCTCACCGATGGATGAAGACCTTGCGATGCTCGATACAAACCCCGAAAAGGTTCGCGCCAAGGCTTATGATATTGTATTGAACGGTGTTGAATTGGGGGGCGGGAGCATCCGTATCCACAATCAGGAGCTGCAAAGTAAAATCTTCTCCATGATCGGTTTATCACAGGAAGAAGCCGGGGAAAGGTTTGGGTTTCTGCTGGATGCTTTCAAGTACGGCACGCCGCCTCATGGAGGATTGGCCTTCGGGCTTGACAGACTTGTCATGCTGATGGCGAAAAGGGATTCCATCCGTGATGTCATCGCATTTCCGAAGGTTCAGAATTCATCCTGCCTGATGACAGGAGCCCCGGACACGGTTGAAGAAAAGCAGTTGAAGGAATTGCATATTGCACTGCGCGAGTAAGCATGAACCCTTTTTGGAGGCGACTGAATGGAACGCGATCGTGTGATGAAAGAGGTAATCAGCTGGCTGAAGCATATCGGGCTGGCCATCCTGATTACCTTTATCATCGTGAATTTTATAGGGCAATTCACCATCGTTTACGGGAATTCAATGGTACCAACCCTGGAGAACAACAACATTGTTATTATCGAAAAGCTGACACAGAGGTTCGGTCAGTTTAAACAGGGCGATATTGTAGTTGTTCGAATCCCTGAGTACCTGGACGATGGAAAAACATACGCCGTAAAGCGGATCCTTGCCAGAGAAGGGCAAAAAATAGCCATACATAACGGAGCGGTTTTCGTGGATGGACAAAAGCTGCAGGAAACCTACATTCATGGAAATGAGACGCAAATTGCCCCCGGGCTGCATGATGATATGACGGTTCCCGCAGGAACCATCTACCTGCTGGGGGATAACCGCCTTCCCGGTGAAAGCAGGGACAGCAGAACCTTCGGCCCTGTTGAACTGAAACGGATTGCCGGTAGAGTGTTTTTTCGGCTGTTCCCTTTACGCAGGTTTGGTTTGGTGCAGTAGTCGATACTTTTCAAAACGAGTGAAACGATCGTTATTTCCCCCGATCTTTGTTTAAAATTACATTTGTTTTTCTTTGCCAGATTGTCCTCACTATGATAGTATAATTGGTAAGAAGGTTTGAGGGGATAACGGCATGCACCATACAATGGATAAAACACAGGGTTTTAACACTGTGTTCAAAGATGTGAATATGGATGAAAAGCTGCGGGAAACCTTTTGTGAGGCATGTGTTTCGCGGCTTCAGTACATAAAAGCCACCAACCAGGTTGAGATCACGCTGCAATTGCCCCGCCTGGTCGAGATGAAAAGGGTATATTCTCTCGAAAAGATCCTGGGGCGGCACTTGAATACCAGCGTACATGTGGTTCCCTGCTTCTGTCTTCCCCAGGACGGTACAGAAATTCTTGAGACCTGCAAGAATGAATTCCTGCAGGTCATCGCAAAAAAGTCAAAGCATTATGAGTGGTTGCTCGAAGATGCTGTTTTTCGTTTGGAAGGCTGCAAGCTGAACATTCTGCTTAGTTCTGACGCAAAAACCATTCTTCAATCCGGAAACTGCCACAAGGTACTGGAGGATTTTATTCAAACCAGCTTTCAGCGTGAGGTTTCAGTGTGCTTTATCGACCCTCCTCTCGATGAGAAAGAGAAGGAAGCCTATTTAAAAGAAAAGCAAACGCTGGAACAGAAAACCATTCAAAAGGTGGTATCTTACCCAGTGGAAAAATCCAGAAAATCACCGGCGAAGGCAGCCACCACCTTCGTTCCGTACCAGGCCAAAAAGAAAACGCCAAAGTCTTCCGATCCCAACATCATCTATGGCAGGGGTTTTGATGACCAGCCCATTCCCATGTCCGAGGTGTCTATCAACTCCGGGCGCATTTCCGTGAAGGGCAGGGTTATCCGACTGGAAACAAAGGTGACGAAAAGCGGAAAAACCCTGTTCGATTTCGATATGACCGACCTTACCCACTCTATCGCCATCAAAATGTTTGCCGAAGAAAAGCACCTTCCCGACCTGCAGGAAAACATCAAGGTGGGGCAGTGGCTTGTCGTGTACGGAGATGCCCAGTTCGATCCCTTCAGTAAGGATTTGTCCATTCTGGCCAAAAGCATCCGCAGAACCACGGTTGCGGAAAAAATGGACAATGCCCCTGAAAAACGCGTGGAGCTTCATTTACATACACAGATGAGCCAAATGGATGCGATTACCCCTGTAAAGGATCTGATTGAGCGTGCCGTGAAGTGGGGGCACCCCGCGATTGCCATCACCGACCACGGTGTTGTTCAGGCATATCCCGATGCCTTTAACACAGCAAAAAATGCTGGTATCAAGGTGCTGTATGGTGTGGAAATCTATTTGCTTGGTGAAGAATTATATAAAGCCGATGGAAAGCTGGATTATAAGAATTGCGAATTCTACCATGCTATTTTGCTGGTAAAAAATCAAACCGGGCTGAAAAACCTTTATAAATTAATCTCTGAAAGCCATCTGGAATATTTTTATAAAACCCCCAGGGTTCCGAAGGCACTGCTGGCGAAATACCGGGAAGGCCTGATCCTTGGAAGTGCCTGCGAGGCAGGGGAAGTCTACAAAGCTATTCTGCAGCAAAAGCAGGACGAAGAAATTCTGAAAATCGCAAGCGAATACGACTATTTGGAAATACAGCCTCTGGGCAACAACCGGTTTTTAATAAACTCCGGTGTGGTGACAGGCTATGAACAGCTAAAGGAGATCAACCAGCGCATCATTGAGCTGGGTCACCGGTTGGAAAAACCCACAGTGGCAACCTGCGATGTGCATTTCCTCGATCCCGAGGACGAGGCCTTCCGGCGAATTCTTCAAGCCGGCCGCGGCTTTGACGATGCCGACAGGCAAGCCCCGCTCTTTTTCCGCACTACCGGGGAAATGCTTGAAGAGTTCTCATACCTGGGTGAACAAACCGCCTACGAGGTGGTTGTAAAAAACACTCGTCTGGTTGCCGATTGGGTAGAGAATGTCCAGCCCATTCCCGACGGCACCTTTCCACCGTTCATTGCCGGTGCCGAGGAAGATATCCGCAGCATGTCCGAGAAAAGGGCAGCCCAGTTGTATGGATCACCCCTGCCTGCACTGGTGCAGGAAAGACTGGATAAAGAACTAACCTCCATCATCAAAAACGGTTTTTCCGTGATGTACATTATCGCCCAGAAGCTGGTGTCAAAATCGCTGGCCGACGGATACCTTGTCGGGTCAAGAGGATCGGTTGGCTCTTCCTTTGTGGCCTATCTGACCGGTATTACCGAAGTGAATTCGCTTCCCGCCCATTACCGGTGCGAAAACTGTCTGCATGCAGATTTCCTCGGAAAGGACAACACAGTGGGCTGTGGCTTTGATCTGCCCGAAAAAGCCTGCCCAAATTGCGGACAACCCCTGATAAAAGATGGTTATGATATTCCGTTTGAAACCTTTTTGGGGTTTGACGGGGATAAAGAGCCGGACATCGACCTGAATTTCTCGGGGGAGTATCAACCCAATGCCCATAAATACACCGAGGAATTATTTGGCGAAGGCCATGTTTTCAGGGCCGGAACCATTGCGACCGTAGCTGAAAAAACGGCTTACGGCTATGTCAAAGGGTACCTGAACGACAGGGGGCGCACAGCAACCAACGCCGAGGTGAACAG
>JAAYJG010000385.1 GCA_012523055.1 Ruminiclostridium sp.
ACGCTTGAAAAGCTGATACTCGACGGAAGAATCCACCCCGCTCGTATTGAAGAGATGGTGGAAAAAGCGAAAAAAGAGGTTGAGAACACCATCCGTGAAGAGGGAGATCGTGCTACCTTCGAAACGGGTGTATACGGTTTGCATCCCGAACTGGTCCGACTGCTTGGCAAGCTGAAGTATAGAACCAGTTACGGGCAGAATGTGTTGAATCACTCCATCGAGGTTGCCCATCTGGCTGGCTTGATGGCGGGTGAGCTGGGAGAAGACATCACACTGGCGAAGCGTGCCGGTCTTCTTCATGACATCGGAAAAGCCGTGGATCATGAAATGGAAGGTTCCCATGTTACCATCGGTGCCGATTTGTGCAGAAAATATCATGAAAGTGGTGTGATCATCGACTCTATCATGGCGCATCACGGCGATGAAGAACCAAATTCCATCATCGCAATCCTCATTCAGGCCGCCGATTCCATTTCGGCAGCACGTCCTGGTGCCAGAAGAGAAACGCTGGAATCGTATATCAAGAGGCTACAGAAGCTTGAGGAAATTGCAAATTCCTTCACAGGCGTCGACAAGTCTTTTGCGATTCAGGCGGGACGCGAAGTACGCATCATGGTGAAACCTGAGGATGTAAACGACGAGGGCATGGTTATTGTGGCCAGGGACATCTGCAAGCGGATCGAAAGCGAACTGGATTACCCGGGGCAAATCAAGGTGAATGTGATCCGGGAAACCCGAACCATCGATTACGCAAAGTAGAACCCCAAATACTAATTGAATGAAACATCCGTATATTCGTTAAGAAGCGTGTTAACGCTTCTTAACGTTATTTTTACGGTTACCCGCGCTTCTTAATCGCATTGGAAAGGCGGTATGGATTGAAGGTTTTTTTTATAGGTGATATTTTTGCCAGGTCAGGAAGATCGGTTCTGACAGACAGGCTAAAAGGTTTGAAAGACCTGTACGGCTGGGATTTTTGTATCGCAAACGCGGAGAATGCCGCAGGTGGCAAGGGCATCAATTTTAACACCGCCGATGAGATTTTTAATTGCGGTGTCGATGCGATCACCATGGGAAATCATACCTGGGCGCGCAAGGAGATTCTCAATTTTATCGATTCATGTTCCAAATTAATCCGGCCGGCGAACTATCCAAAGGGTGTACCGGGAAAAAGCCGTATGGTTATCGAGAAGAACGGTATAAGGCTGGGGCTTGTGAACCTGCTGGGCAGAACCTATATGGATATGCCCTGTGATTGCCCGTTTCAGGCTGCTGACAGGGAGCTCTCCGTTTTGAAGCAGCAATGTCAGGCCATTTTGATTGATATACACGCGGAAGCTACCAGTGAGAAAGCTGCCCTTGCCCATTACGTGGATGGACGTGCCAGTGCCGTCCTTGGTACCCATACCCATGTTCAAACTGCTGATGAACGAATACTCAGCGGCGGCACCGCCTTCATTACGGATGTGGGCATGACAGGCCCCATGGACGGGATCATCGGGGTTGACAAGGCTCAAATCATCCAAAAGTTTATCACCGGTCTGCCCGGTCATTTTGAACCGGCTGAAGGCCGCTTGATGCTGAATGCAGTGCTTATTACAATTGACGACAAGACCGGCAGGGCGCTTGAAATCAAACGCATTTTTGAAATATACAGGTAACATAAATCTTATTAGGTAAACGGGAGTGATTTTTATGGGGACCATGAAACAATACAAAAACTGG
>JAAYJG010000386.1 GCA_012523055.1 Ruminiclostridium sp.
CACATAGGCAAGCAGAATTTCTGCAGAGCGGATAATGGGATACGCGTTTGGCACCCGCCGGGAGTTTTCATAGTTTTCACCTTGACCGGGCACTCCCCAGGAATCTTCAGGGTGCACAAATTTTCTCAATGTATAGCCGGTCGTGTTTACGTTATAAGGCAGATTACGTACGGTGTTTTTACCTGCATTTCCGGCAGCATTATACCAAAACTGTACATTCCTTCTCGTGTTATTCGAAGTGGAAAGCATAGGCCAGTGCGCCCCGCTGAATCCGATGTTTACATAAAACCTCATCTCGCGATTGACAAACATTTTGTGAACGTTTGTTTTCAGTGTATAATCTGAAAAAGTGATGTCAGCAGAACCGTTCCAAATACCATCCGTCTCGTAGGGATATTCGGCGCTTGAATTATTTATGGGACGTCCGTCCGCCATGCGAAAGGCGTCAATGATTTTTTGCGGCACAGATACGGTGGCATATCCGTTAAATGTTTCGTATGGAAAGGAATGCCGTGTATATCTAAGCAGGCCGTCTGACATTTGCGCCCACATGAACTCCGGGTTTCGCATCACCGGTGATTCTCCGTTGAACATATCGTGAAGCGATCTGAACACGTCGATGTCTCCGGCTCCGTCCGGAAAATCAAGTTTTGATACATTATCAGGCAATTCCGGACTGTCTGCGCGTTTACCAATGGTGTGCAGTGCAAAAATATCGGAGTCTATGATACGTTTGCAGACCGCTGCTGCCTGAGCCCATTTCCTTTCGTCATACGTTTGTGAAACATAGTTTACCCTGTCGGTTGATCTCAGCCATGTTCCGTAAGTTCTTCGGGCTGCAAGGCCTCCGTTCCACAACGGACTTGCCTGAATCAGCCGCAAACGGGCGCTCAGACCTAATGCAGAGCCGGATATGGGCCGTCCGAAAAAGCTGGCTGATACGGTCTCCGGCATGAGCGCCGCAGCACGTTCCAATTCATTGCAAACATAATCAACCGACTCGTCGAATGTTGCCCGGACACTATCGTAATACTCCGTCTCTTCGTTTGTTTCCAGCACGTCGTCACCTAAAATAACTATGGGGCCGTAGTGCATCACCAACCTGTAGTAGGCATAAGCGCGCATGAAATAGAGATAGCCTAACAGTTCATTCTTTTCCCTGCTGCCATCTTCCAGATCAGCCGTTTTGTCTATGTTGGCGAGAACAGTATTCACTTTACGAACAACAATATACATGTTGTTCCAGATGTTAAAAGCCCTGAGATTGGTGGGCGTTATGTTCCCCTGAACGTAATCAAGCGCGGTATAGTCGCTTATCATGATTGAGAAAGCCTCGTCGCAGGCATATGAACCCAGTTTGTCGAATTTGTAACCCTCGTCCGGGAACAAAGTAGGTATATTCCAGACATATCGCTCTAAATTCCTTTTATTAACAAAAATGGAATCCCATTTAAACGACTCTTCAAAGTTATCGGCAACATCAAGATAATTGCAGGATGGCATTGAAATAACCACCAGGAGTGCAAAAATTATTATTATGTGCTTTTTCATTATTTTCATTTTTCCTATTGTTAAAAGTTAAGATAAAATTGCAGAGCATACCTTGCCGGTATTGGATATGCGCGTCCATTCCTGTATCCCTGTTCGGGGTCCCAGTCTTTAATCCTGTCCCAAACGTGGAGGTTAGTACCCACAAACTGAATATCAGCCGATGATAAACCTACCCGTTTGAAGAATTCGGATTTAAGGTTGTAGTTAAGCGTAACCTCCTGAAGACGCAAATACCGGGAGTTGTTTTTCCAGAATGTTGACAACTGCGAGTTATTGGCATTATAGCCATAGGAGAGCCGCGGGAAACGGGCATCCGGGTTTTCTGCCTTAGACGGATCAATGCCATTTTCCAGAGCATAGTCCATTGGCACCCAGCGGTTGGCAGGATCGTTGACCATTGTCAGCACATTACCGATACGTCCGTCATTGAAAGGTACGTAACCGGCACCGTTGACTCCGTATGCGCTGTTGTAACCCACATGATAGAAGGTTGTGTTTCCGGTCCCTTTAAACAGCACACCCAACGTTACGTTTTTATATCGTACTTCGCTACCGAAACCATACATCAAACGAGGATAAGTAGGGTCAGAGAGGTAAACCATATCATCGGAATTAATCACTCCGTCTCCGTTGACATCTTTATATTTAATATCGCCCGGCATCACTTTGAAACCTCCGAAAGACTGGGTAGCGCTATTCGCTATGTCATCTTCGTCAACAAACAGTCCTGTGGAAATGTATCCGCGTATTGCATTGTAGGGATACCCCTGGCGATCCTGATATGGATATGGTGTAGGTAATTCTTCCCAATACAGGATTTCGTTCTGCGAAAAGGTATAATTTCCTCTGACGGTAAAATTCAGGTCTCTGTTGATGTCCTGCGAGAAGGAAATATTTCCATCCGTACCGAAACTGCGCATACTCCCCACGTTGCCATAGGGGCGTGCAGACCACACCAAACCAACATAACCGGGTATGGTTTGACGGCGCTGGAAAATACTCTCGCGTTTGTCACTGAAAAAGTCAACTACGAACGACAGCCGTTCGCTCAGCATGCGTCCTTCAATACCCACGTTGGCTTTCAGCGCTCTTTCCCACATCAGGTTGTTGGCGCCGAATTGCGACTCGGAAACACCGTTGAGGTTACTACCCCATCCAACAGCCTGATTCTCTGCAATGATGGTCATAAAAGGGAAGCGGAAGTCGGCTATCCGGTCGCTCCCCACCGTTCCGTAAGATGCACGTATTTTCAGATAGTTTAGCCAATCGAAATGCGTTTTTGTCCACGCATAATTGGTAGGAACCCATCCTACAGCAACCGAGGGGAAAAAACCAAATTGTTTGCCCACTTCAAAGTTTTCTGAACCGGTGTAACCAAAGTTTACATCAATCATATAGGTATCCTTGAACCCGTATGTAATCCGGCTCGAAAGTCCCTGGTATCTTTTCGGCAGAGCCTCCAGCGCTTTACGGCCGGTTGCTGCATTGTCCGCATCGCGTGTATCCTGTTCATCACTCATGTAGTAATAGGCTAAAGCACTTACGCGATGATCAACCGCTAAAACCCTGTCCCATGTCAATGTGCTTTCAAAATGAAATTTTTGCGACTGCCGTTTAGAATTTGAATATTGCGGGCTAACGGCATCCAGGGTTCTTGTTAATTGCAATTCGCCCCAAACCGTGCGTCCGGATGCTAAAAACAAATCGGGCATAACGTAGCGTCTTTCATTTTTCCATGAAAGGTTATCATAAGCTCCCTGTACTCTCAATTTCAGATTTTCCACCCAACTTGAGAAATCATGTGTTAAAGCAATCGTTGATTTGCCGGTGTAATTCTGCCGGGTCTGTTTTCCTGAATAATTCAGCATCACATAAGGAGAAATGCCTGAGCCTCCGTATCCTGAGCTATAAGCTGCCAGTTCACCGGTTGAATACCTGACAGGAACTGTAATTGGCGTAAGTGTTGACTGTGTACCCCACAAGGCATCTGTGTCGGCATAGCCGGGCTCTGTCCTCATGGACATGAAGCCGTCGGTGCCGAAGTACATTGTGGTACTTTTTGTCAGGTCTATATCTAAGTTCATTCGAAAACTGTACGTATTGTACCCTACGGCTGTACGAATGGTATTTTCAGGAGCAACTTTGTAAGCTGCATCTTCGACAGAAGCGCCCAGACTGACAAAATAACGAGCAACGTCGCCACCGCCTTGTGCGCTCATGTAATAGGTCTGCTGGAACCCGTTTTGCTTCATTATTTCCTTCTGCCAGTCAACATTGGGATATAAATCGGGGTCCAAACGCTGCTGGATAATTTTCATTTCAGCTGAGTTATATA
>JAAYJG010000387.1 GCA_012523055.1 Ruminiclostridium sp.
CACTGGGTGTGGTCTTTTTTACGGTATTACCCTTGATTTTTATGATTTTGATCGCCTTTACGAATTATGATAAAAACCATCAGCCGCCCGGTTCTTTGTTTACATGGGTGGGGTTGGAGAATTTCAGTAAAATATTAAGCGGCAGCGGCATCCTGGCTACCACCTTTAAGGGTGTTTTCTCATGGACCATTATTTGGGCGTTTTTTGCAACCTTTTCAAATTATATTCTAGGCATGTTGCTGGCCATCATGATTAACAAAAGCGGAATTAAGCTGAAAAAAATGTGGCGTACAATATTTGTTATCACCATTGCGGTGCCCCAGTTTGTTACGCTGCTTCTGATGTCCAGGCTGCTCGATGACAGGGGGGCTGCCAACATTCTGTTGGGTTACCTGGGGATAGCGCCTGTTAAATTCCTGTCCGATGCAATAATTGCAAAGGTTACGGTTATCATTGTAAACATATGGGTAGGTGTGCCCTACACGATGCTGATTACAAGCGGAATTTTGATGAATATTCCTGCTGAATTATATGAAAGTGCCACAATAGACGGTGCGGGGCCCGTTAAGACATTTACGAAAATAACCCTTCCGTACATGCTGTTTGTAACAACCCCGTATCTTATCACGCAGTTTGTATCAAACCTGAATAACTTTAATGTCATTTACCTTTTAAGCGGAGGGAACCCCCTGGCCCTGGATTATTATCAAGCGGGGAAAACAGACCTTCTTGTTACATGGCTTTATAAGCTGACTGTCAATTTCCAGGATTACAACCTGGCCTCAACGATAGGCATTATCATCTTTGTCATCTCAGCGGTTATTTCGTTGATTGTTTACAATTCCTCCAGCTCTGTTAAAAAGGAGGGTATGTTCCAATGAAAGCAGGTAAGATTAAACGCAGCAGCGTTGCCAATACCATCATCTATATTGTTTTAACAATACTGTCGGTGATATGGATATTGCCAATCATATGGCTTCTGATCACATCATTTCGGGCGGAACCGGGTGCATGGACTCCTTATATATTTCCAAAGGAATATACCTTCAGCAACTATACCAGGCTTTTTACGCAGACCGAGCTGTTCAACTATCCCCGCTGGTTTATGAACACCTTCGTCGTCGCCGTATTCAGCTGTATCATCACAACTATTTTAAACCTGATGACCAGTTATTCACTCAGCCGGTTACGCTTTAAAGCAAGAAAGACCTTGATGAATATCGGATTGATCCTGGGGATGTTCCCGGGCTTTATGTCCATGATCGCCATCTATTTTCTGCTCAAAGCCATGGGGTTGGCCCAATCCCTTGTGTCCCTTGTTTTAATCTATTCAGGTGGTGCGGGGCTGAGCTATTACATCGCCAAGGGATTTTTCGACACGATACCCAAATCGCTGGACGAAGCCGCAACCATCGACGGAGCCTCCCAAAACATGGTCTTTTGGAAGATCATCCTTCCACTGTCCAGGCCCATTGTCATTTATACCACATTAATGGCGTTTATGGCTCCGTGGCTTGATTTCATCTTTGTCAGTGTCATCATGAAGGATAACTATAACAACTATACCATTGCCCTTGGGCTGTGGCAGATGCTGACAAGGGAAAACATCTATCAATACTTCACACAATTCTGCGCAGGTGCTGTGCTGATTTCCATCCCCATTACACTGCTTTTCATTAAAATGCAGAAATACTATGTGGAGGGTGTTACAGCCGGTGGAGTTAAAGGATAGGGTATGAAAGCACGCTTAACTATTATCATCATTTGTACAGCGATTCTTTTTAGCTCCTGCTCGGGTAAGGGCACTGCGAAACAATCAGACAATTATCGCAATTACTATGAAATTTTTGTGCGCAGTTTTTACGACTCGGATGGGGATGGTATTGGCGATTTAAAAGGAGTAACCAGTAAGCTGGACTACATCAGTAAGGATCTTGGTGCAGACGGAATATGGCTGATGCCCATTATGCCCTCCCCATCCTATCACAAATATAATATCACCGATTATTATGCGATAGATCCACAATATGGCACCATGGATGACTTTGACGAGCTAATGCAGGAAACGGACAAACGGGATATCAAGGTAATTATTGACCTGGTGGTGAACCACACCTCCGACATGATGCCGTGGTTTCGAAAAGCGGTGGAAGGCCTGTGGGATGAGGAAGAAAACGAATACACCCGCTACTACAATTTTATCACCGAGTATAAAGGAAGCGGATATACAAAAATTACGGATCAATATTATTATGAGGCGCGTTTTTCACCCGATATGCCCGACTTGAATCTGGATAATGAGGCCGTTCGTTCAGAAATTTTGAATATCGCAAAATTCTGGATAGATCGTGGTGTGGATGGCTTCAGGCTTGACGCTGTAACCAGCTACTACACCGGAAATGACACAAAAAACACCGAGTTCATGAAATGGCTGAATGACAGCGTCAAGGAATACAAGGCTGATGCGTATTTTGTCGGGGAAGCCTGGACCACATCATTGAGCATTGCTGATTACTATTTAAGCGGCATTGACAGCTTTTTTAACTTTCCCTTTTCCCAGGTTGATGGGACGATTGTAAAGAGCCTGAACACGCAGAAGGGTAAGATTCTGGTCGAAGAGATGTATAAATGGAAAGATACCATCAAGAATGTTAACAGCGAAGCAATTGATGCACCCTTCCTGTCAAACCATGATAATGCGCGCAGTGCCGGCTTTCTCATGAAAAATTTGAATAAGAAGAAAATGGCGGCCTCCATTTATTTGCTGATGCCCGGAAACCCATTTATCTATTACGGTGAGGAAATCGGCATGACTGGTTCGGGTAATGACCCAAACAAGCGGCTTCCCATGCTGTGGTCAACCACAGAACTTGTTGGCATTCCATATAACCCCCCGGGTGCAACCCAGTCCATCAGCGATTTGGATGGTGTGGATACACAAATGGATGATAAGAATTCCCTGTTAAATTTTTATAAAGAAATTCTTACGATAAAAAAGCGTTTTCCCGAGATTGCACGAGGCGAAATGACCCGGC
>JAAYJG010000388.1 GCA_012523055.1 Ruminiclostridium sp.
ATTCAAGGATGAAATCCCGACATCCGTTAACCAGAAAAGCAGGGAGAAGGTCGACTACAAGGAGCTGCTGAAGGTTATGATTTTCAAGAATCCGGTGATATGGGTGATCTGCATGGCTACCTTTTTTGTCTATACCGTCCGCTATGTTATTCTGGACTGGGGGCCTACTTTTTTGTATGAGATGAGAGGAATAGAGATCCAACATTCGGGCTGGATGGTGGCCGGTTATGAGGTTGCCGGAATATTGGGCATGTTATCCAGCGGATGGCTGATGGATCGTGTTTTCAAAGGCAGGGGCGGACGTGCAGCACTCATCTACATGTTGCTCTGTACCGTTGCTATTTTTCTCTTCTGGTACATGCCGGGTGAAAGCACCCTTTTCTATACCGTGCTGTTGCTGCTGATCGGGTTTTTTATCTACGGACCGCAGGCATTGGTGGGAATCATTGTGTCAAATATTGTTTCCAAAGACCTGGCAGCAACCGGGATCGGCTTAACCGGACTGTTTGCTTATCTCAGTACGATCCTGTCCGGTTGGGGGATTGGTATGATTGTTACCAATATGGGATGGGATACCGCATTCCTTACTCTTCTGGGGGCGGGCGGTGCTGCTTCCCTTTTCTTTCTGCTTACCTGGAACACCGGCTACATTTCGAAGAAGAACAATCATCATTGATGCATTCGGATGATGGGAGTCATTGGGCACTTTTCGGGTGGTTGTTAATTCTTGATCAAAACCCGGTTAAATTTTCGATAAATTTTGGAAATTAATCGAATGGTGTTATATTTGCCCTTTCAAAAAAATATTATGTTTCGATATGTTTCTTTATGTGTGGTTTTTGGCATGTTTTTTATGTAGGTGCCCATCACCCATATAAATTGAATATGCTATGACGTTGCATTTCTTTTGATTTTTCGTGAAGATTCATCCCCGATTCATCACAAATGTGAAAGGATCAAGCTTCACCCATACAGTTATACTGATTTGATAGTAACAGGTTAAATTTTATAAATTATGTTTTTCCCCATGAAAAAAAAATCATTTTCATTTTTTTTATTCACGGTTGCCCTTGTGTCGATTGTCTTGATTTCGGCATGCGATAACTTTGAGGAGCCGGAGTTGCCAAAGATCAATGACCTCTCATTTTCGTTGGTGAACAATGAGGATATCCCTTTGTCCAATGTGTGGGTCAAGGTCTATTTTGCCGATGTGAAACCCGGCTTTGTCGTTGATTCCACCCTTACTTCCGTAGCAGGATCCGGCAGTTTCAAAAGTCTTCGCCCCGGCAGCTATCTGTTGAAAGCTTTTGACGATTCAAACGCTGAGCTGGGTGCAACCGAGGTGGTTGTTCAGGAAGATGACACCCAGAATGTGCTTGCATGGAAACTAGACGTTTTTGTGGAAAACTACAATTTCCTGGTGAAACTGATGGACAACAGGCAGCACCCGATCTCTGGCAGGAAGGTCTCCTTTTTTACAACCGATCTCAATCCTGTGCTGATAGCCGAGGGATCTACCAATAGCCAGGGGGAGCTTACCTTCTCCAAGACGGTGGTAGGTTCATACAGGATTGTGGTTTATGATGAGACGAATGAAGCGATCTTCGCTGAGGAGGTGGTTGCGGTGAACGCTGCTGCACCCAAGTCGAAGACATTTGTCATTCAGAAAATTTTCCACAACGGCGATATGGTGATCACAGGTTACTTCCCCGATCCGAAGGGGTCTGATAGTCCCAAGACAGGAGCAGTTTCAGGAGCAGGCTTCGAGCACCCGGGTCAATATGAATATGTGCAATTGATGGCCCTCAGGGATATCGATTTCACCAAGGAGCCCTATAGCGTAGTGGTCACCAACTCAAGCATACCTGCTCACTGGGGTATGGGGCTTGATGATCCCACCACCAAAAGGGTCTACCAGATGAATTTTGAGACCGGATCCGTGAAGAAGGGAGAGTTCTTCTACATTGGAGGTAGTGCCGGTATGATTGCAAGCTATTGGCAAGATTATGGCAGTCCGTTGTTTGATGAAGACAAATACTGGAAGGTGGATTATGCCGCAGAGCCGGGAGGAAACGGCAATGGAGCTGCCAAGGATGGCAGTGGACTGATGGGTAATGGTTCAGGTGCTATCGGCTTACTGGCCAACTCGAAGGGTTATCCCGATGGTGTTGCCGTATTCAAAGGTACCCATGTGGATGCCAATTCTACTCCTATCGACGTGATTTTCTATGGTACCACAATGAACTTCGATCTGGAGGTGGTGAAGTTGCGAATCACCGATACGGATCGTTACAGTACGGTTAATCCGGAAACAGATGAGGATCAGTCCCTTTTCGGACAGGGCACCAACATCTATCTGTTCCCCGTTCCCAAACAGGATGACGGTGTCTTCATCAAGCTTGGAGGCCAGGTAACCCCCACCGAATGGCTGGTACCCAGAAGTGGAACACCCTTGTTGTTCAATCTCAGCGCCCATCCTGCTGCTTCAGTATCAGATATTGAAAATGCAAATGATTGTACAATCTTTGTCGATAAATAATAGGAGCATGTTCTAAGTAAAATGATCGATACCAATAAACAAGTGATATGAATATGATTGATAAAATATTGAAACAGAGTTTGCTGTTTTGTTTGGGTGTAACCATTTTTTTCCTGTTCGGTTCAAGACAGGAAGCCTATTCGAATAGTTATCAGGGCGCCACAGCCGAACTTCCCCAGCAGCAGAAGAGTGTGACAGGGACCATACTGGATTCCGACGGTTTACCTCTGATCGGTGCGACAGTTCAGGTGGAAGGTACCACAGTAGGGACAACCACCGATTTGGATGGGCAATATGAGTTGATGGTGCCGTCGGGATCTGTCAGATTGGTATTCTCATATATCGGGTATGAATCACAAACCATCGATTTGGCAGGTCGTGCAGTGCTCAATGTCACACTGAAGGAGTCGGCATCCGAATTGGATGAACTGGTGGTAATTGGTTATGGTACGGCCAAGAGGAGAGACCTGATTGGGGCGGTCGACCACATCACGTCTGAAAGTCTCGAGAAAAGAACCAACCCGAGCGTCACCCGTAGTTTGCAGGGACAAATTCCCAACCTGAACATCACCATGAGGGATGGTAAGCCCAGTCGCGAAACTTCCTACAACGTTCGTGGAGAGACATCGATCGGTGCAGGGGGAAGTGCGCTGATACTGATCGATGGTGTGGAGGGTGATCCCAGCACCCTCAACCCGCAGGATGTGGAGAGCATCTCGGTGTTGAAAGATGCCTCTTCTGCGGCTGTCTATGGAGCCAGAGGCACCTTCGGTGTTGTGCTGATCACAACCAAAAGGGCGCAGAAGGGGAGTGTGAAGGTAAATTACAATGGGAATTACTCTTTTTACACCCGTACGGTTGAGCCCTCAGTGGTTACCAACGGTTTTGAGTGGACAACTTCCTTCATGAACGCCTATGACGGCTACAATGATTACCTGGGTACCTATCCGGTTACCATCAACAATATTTTTCCTTTTACGCTGGAGTGGTATGATGAACTGAAAAGGCGGAATGAAAACCCGGAATTGCCGAAGATTCGGGTAAACAACAACGGCCGTTACGAGTATTTCGGCAATACAGATTGGCATGCACTGCTCTACAAGGATTGGACACACGGAACAGAGCATAATCTCAGTCTGACAGGCGGAAGTGACGTGGCAAGTTATTATCTGTCGGGGAGGTATTTTACCCAGGATGGAATATACAGATTTGGTTCAGACGATTTGAAGAAATATAACCTGAGAGGTAAGGGGCGGATTGAGATCAATGAAAAATTGTCCGTTGAAAACAATTTCTCGATCGATAATACCGGATACCACTATCCGTTGATTTCCTACACCGACGATTTGGTGCAGAGAAATATGGAGCATCAGGGCTTCCCCGTGGCGATGATGTTTAATCCCGACGGATCCTATACCCACTCTTCCCTCTACAATGGCGTGGGCGATTTTCACCAGGAGAACTCCTATCAGGGTGACAACACCCTGAACATGCGGAACACGGTGGGGTTCACCTATACCCCCCTGGCGAAAAAACTGATATTCAAAGGAGACTTTACCTACAGCTACAGGGATTACCAGCGGACAAGGGTGAACAGGTACCATGAATACAGTGAAGGACCCGGATTGACCGGAATAAGGGGGCAGTCGTTGAGAAGAATGTGGAACCAGGAAACCAACTACTATGCGA
>JAAYJG010000389.1 GCA_012523055.1 Ruminiclostridium sp.
CGTATACTTTTTCAACCTGCACGCAAACAGCTTCTCTTAATCTGCAGATGTCCTCACCATCAATAAGGCCTGCAACAACGCGCTCTTTGCCCATAAAATACATTCCCCCAAAATTCAAAGTGTCTCAATTTCATAATATGTCTCAGAGCTTTTTTGGTGAATGAATGGCTGTGTTTTGTCACCTTTTTTTGTGAACCGGATATAAAAACCAAATGAAATTTCACAGATCATTTCCCTGCAGGTCATGTCAATAATTTTCAGGAATATACATTAAAGATAAATGGGGGGATTTTGATGTATCATCCGGAGCAAAAGCAGGTGATTGTAAAAAACAGCCTTGGCGTATCCTATCATATATTTTATGAAGCCGGCCGTGGGTTGTGTGTCAGAATGCTTGGAGAAAGCGGAATCTGGTCCAGGGGATATGTTCTGACAGATAAATCGGTGAATGATTTCTCAGTCATTCTGGACCAGGATGATATTTTCCATTTTGTATTTCAATCCACGGAAGGCCAAATTCTGTATGGTCACGGAAAGCACGGACAGATTGAAATACAGACAGTACTCACCAGCAAGGATACCACTCCATGGATGAAACATGTATCGTTGACCCTGCATAAAAATGTGATCCTGCTTTTCTACTTGATCCGGTACCAGAAAAAGTACTTGCTCTCAATGCAGACAATAAAGGATACTGCCTTTTCAAAACCGACAGCCATCGACTATACGGACGGCGCGGGCAAAAATTATCATGTGGTGATCGACCAAACCGGTCAATGTCGCTTGTTTTATACCAATAACGAAGGGCCGGTGAAGCGTTTATATCAAAGGCTATACAACGAAGAAACCGAACTGTTTTCAGCGCCGGAAAGGCTGGTCAGTTCTGAACATGAAGTTCTGCTGTACGCGGCGATTGGGCTGGATAATCGAACACATCTGCTGTATCAGGTTTCTTCGGAAAACCTTTACCAGCTCTTTTATAGAAGAAATGATGGCATTTCCGAGTGCCTTTATAAGGGAACCTCCCCTCCAGGCTACGCAGGCCTTGTTTATCACAGCGGAATTCTTCGGCTTTTCCGTATATCCTCAGATTGTATCTATGCGAGAACCTCCGGGGACGATGGTGAAAACTGGACCGATGAAGCTCTTGTTCCCCTGGGGACAGGAACCTCACTAACCTGTTTTACCTACTTTACAAACTATTTCAAAGAACAGGAGCTTTCCTGTCACGAACTGCCGGGAACCTTCACAAAAGGTTATCAGCTGGCCTTTGTGCACAACGAAGGCGCCGCAAGCCCCTTCAATGATTTATACCCGGATGGGTCGAGGTCTCGCGCCCCATACAGCGGCGGGAGAAAAGAACACAGGGCGTATGAAAAAAGTCCTGAAAGCCGTAATGAGATTCCGGATTCTTCAGTTTTAAAGGAGCTTCAGAAAAAAGTACTGCTGCTGCAGAACCTGACCGAAAACATGCAGCGGGATCTCACAAAGCTTTGGCTGGCCCAAAAGGGACATGAAAGAAAACTCACACGTCTGGAACGGCTTTATGAGCATCTGAAAAACGAGCCTCGTGGTGATGAGGAAGAATCCAGGAATCTCGGTATAACAAATATTACATACCCGCCTGAACTGCAGGAAAAGACCAATATACAAAAGTCCGGTGACACAGGCACAACCCCTGAGGCTTCCCCGGCCGAAACTGAAGAGAATTCTTATGATGATGACCTCAAGGATTCTGAAGAAGATGAGATTGATTCCTGGTACAGTGAAGAGGAAATCCCGGATATTGCACAGGGGTGAACCGAAACCCCTGTGGTATGAAAAAAGGGTATCCCGAGATACCCTTTTGAAACCATTTTTTATTGTATTATAGATGGGTTGACCAGCTCGCGCCAGGCGAAATCGCCCCGGTAAAGCCCGTTGATCAAGATCTCGGCGGTGGCCAGATTGGTTGCGAATGGAATGTTGTGTGTATCGCAATGAGCACGAATGGTATTAAACCCTGCCAGCCTGCTTTCACTTTAATTGGGATCCATAAAGAAGATGACCAAATCCATTTCGTTATAAGCAACCCTGGCGGCTATCTGCTCCTCGCCAAGTCGGCCGTATTCAAGGCATATGACACCAAGGCCGGTAGCCTCGGATATCATGGAACCTGTGCCGGAGGTGGCATATAAGGTATGATCCTTGAGTATGAACTTGTATGCAATGCAGAAGGCTTCCATTAATTCTTTTTTATTGTCGTGCGCGATAAATGCAATATTCATGCATGCCTCCAACCCAAAAACCTTGAAAAGTGAACTTTTATCTGCCGCAGCTCTTTACGCTTTTAATGGGAATGTTCGCGATCAGAGCCGGTACAACCCCCTCGCCCTCTTCGCTTACGGTTTTGGTAAGCTGGATATCCAACGCATCTTCATCGATTTCCAAGTAGTTTTGTATGACCTTAATGATTTCGCCCTTGACCATTTCAAGAAACTGAGGTGAAACATTGGCCCGGTCATGGATCAGGACAAGCTTCAGGCGTTCCTTGGCAACATCCTTGGATGTACGCTTTCCGAAGAACTTACTAAACATTTCCAGCATCTTAACCCCTCCTTATGCCGATCTGAACCCGAACAATTTTTTAACCTTTGCTAAAAAGCCATCCTGCCCGGTTATGTCGGCAAAAGGTACTTCTTCCCCCATGATCCTGTGTGTAATATCCCGGTAGGCTTTCCCTGCATGGGACTTTCCGTCTGCAACAACGGGGTCACCGCGGTTTGTTGAAATGATAATATTTTCATCATCCGGTACGACACCAATTAATTCGATTGCAAGAATATCGATGATGTCTTCAATGGACATCATATCACCCTTTTTCACCATATCGGGGCGCACACGATTGACGATCAGTTTGGGGTTTTTCAGTTCTTGTGCTTCAAGCATCCCGATAACCCTGTCCGCATCCCTGACGGCGGAAACCTCGGGTGTTGTGATGACAAAACCCCGGTCGGCGCCCGCGATGGCATTTTTAAAGCCCTGTTCGATTCCTGCGGGGCAGTCGATCAGGATATAATCGTAATCTTCGCGTAATTCATCACACAGCTTTGCCATCTGCTCGGGAGTTACAGAATTCTTGTCCCTGGTTTGTGCGGCGGGAAGCAGATAAAGACCTTCATAACGCTTGTCCTTGATCAGAGCCTGCTTCACCCGGCAGGAGCCTTCAATCAGATCTACCAGATCATAAACGATCCTGTTTTCAAGCCCCATGACCAGATCCAGGTTTCGAAGCCCGATATCCGTATCTATTAAAACGACTTTTTTTCCATTCATAGCTAACCCGGTACCAAGATTTGCGGTGGTGGTTGTTTTGCCCACACCACCCTTACCGGAAGTGATAACGATAACCTCACCCATACTTATTCCTCCGCTGTTTCAAGGCTTCTTTTATCTTGTCTTGTCTATCCTAAATCATATCGGTTTTTAAGTTGAATGTCAACCGCGGAACATTACCGTGCGAAAGGGTAAAACCCTTATTTAATGCGGTTCTTAGCGAATTCCAACGCGCTCGACATAAATAATTTCGTCCTTGATAAATGCCAATTCAGGTTGCGCCCTCAACTCGTCCGAGGTATCCGGGCATCTGGTGATCAGATCGGCAATGCGCAGCTGTGTCGGGCAAAGCTTTAATGCCGCCACTACAGCATCCTTGTTGCCGTCAGCCCCGGCATGAACCATTCCCCGCAAGGCCCCCAAAACAACAACATTTCCCGAAGCAACAATTTCACTGCCGGGGTTTGCATCGCCGAGAACCACGACATTTCCCTCGTAAAAAACCCTGGTGCCCCCACGGATTGTTCCCTTTACAAATTTGCACATGCCTTCCTGCAGATCCTTGAAAAAGATCTTGCGAAGCGGCATTCCTGAAAGCTTTTGCGGTTTTTTCTTTTCAACGGGCGCGGGCGCTTCTTCATGCCGGATATGTTCAATGATGGCGCCGCCGTTTTCCACCATGGCCGCAACAAGCTGCTGTTCTTCACCTTCAGTGAGTACCTTTCCCCTGTAAACCACCTTCAGTTTCGCGCCCCGAAAAAATTTCCCGGCTGCCCGAACCTTTTCAGCCACCTGGTTTAGAAGAACTTCAGTTGACATTTCTTCAGGAATTAAAATGATCAAGGCTTCCGCTGTTCCTTTAAAAGCGATGTTTTTTGCTTCGTTATCCATGTGTAACCCTTCTTTTCTGATAATTGTTGTGTTTTTCAGGATTATTGCGCCTTTTTCTTTTCTTCATTACTAAAGTAGGTCATTAAAACATCTCTGGCAATGGGTGCTGTCCAGGCGCCGACAACGCCCTTCTCAACAACAACGGCCACCGCAATCTTCGGATCATCCGCAGGTGCATAGCATACAAACAGAGCGTTGGAGGATTCAGTTTTCTCGTGTCCGGTTTCAGCCGTACCGGTTTTTCCCGCCACATCAAAGGGGAAATCTCTGAAGGCGCTCACCGCAGTACCGTCCTCAGAGTTCGTAACGGCCACCATACCCTTTTTCACAGCCTCAATGGTGGACTTCTTCGCGCCGGTTTCCTGGTACTCAATTTCAGTGATCAACGTTTCCCCGGAAGCGTTTTCTCTTTTCAAAACCAAATGCGGGCGGTACATTAACCCTCCATTTCCAATTGTAGAGACATAGTTGACCAGTTGAAGCGGAGTAAAAGAATTATAGAGCTGCCCAATGGAAGCATTGACGGTGTCGGCGGGAACCCAGCCTTCCTTAAGCTCCCTGAGCTTAAATTCCCTCGAGGCCAGGGCACCGATGGATTCATTGATTTCAATGCCGGTAGGCTTACCAAACCCAAAGTTCTTTGCCCATTTCACGATATTGTCAATGCCTGAATTAAAGCCGGTCTGGAAGAAAAACATATTACTGGAGGTCGCGAGCGCCTTCTCCAGACTGATGTATCCCTGGTTCCCCTCAGGATTTCTCCACATCAAACCGCCAATTTCCATACTGCTGGGACAGTGGAGCTTCGTATACGGCGTGATTGTTCCGGTTTCCAGGCCGGCAATGGCTATCAGCGGCTTGTAGGTGGATCCCGGTGCATATCTGGCCAGGGTTGCCCGGTTCCATGTGGAACCGTTCGGATCATTGTTCAGTGCATTGATCTTTTCCCAGTCACCTTCAAGAAATATAGCCGGATCATAGGTGGGGTAGCTGACCATGGCCAGAATTTCACCGTTCTTCACGTCCATGGCAATAACTGCCCCTGCATTCGCATCATGCTGGTTCTTTCTATGTTGCTTTTCCCTTATCAGCTGGATGTTCCTTTCCAGTGAATCATAAGCCGCCCTTTGAAGGTTCAAATCGATGGTCAGGTAAATATCCTGTCCTGGCTTGGCGGCTACTTCGATCTCTAATGCCTTGAGCCTTCCCTCGGTGTCTACTTCCTTCCTTGTAATGCCGTTAACACCTCTTAAGGCTTGCTCTTCTGACCGTTCAATCCCGTCCCAGCCCACCATGTCGTTGATTTGATACCCCAACTCGGGGTATTTTTCAGACCATTCGGGGTAATTGTCTCCGATATTGCGCATATACCCAAGGATGTGGCCTACCAATGCTGCATCATAGTATTCCCTGTAAGGCTTGGGGTATGTGCTTATCCCTATGAATTCGGCATTCCGCTCTTCCAGTTCAATCATGGTTTCCTTGGTAACATCCTCTGCAATCAGCAGGGGAGTTTGGACGGTCGCTGGTTTTATCATCATCTCGTAGCGGTACTCCATGATTCTCCATGCTTCCTGATCAGTATACAGCGGATCGATGTTAAAGGTCTTTTCACGCATATATTGGAAAATATCATACTCATCGGCTTCCATCAGGGTCTGTATATCTGCGTCGCTCATTCCGATGACTTTCAGAAGACCATCCCGTTTGATTTTGAAGGTGAATTTGTTGAAATTAAAAATATTGCTTAGCGTAGACTTATACACATCTCCATTTTTATCAAGAAGACGGGCGAGACGGTTGAACATCGCATTCTTTTCGGAATCCGGTGCATTCACGTTCACATATTGAATGCAGTAACCCATTCGAGAGCCAGTGATGGGAACGCCGTTCCTGTCGTAAATATTGCCGCGCTCGGCATACATAATACCCTTTGTAACAATTCTGTTCAGGGCATTGTCCAGATTTTGCTGACCCTCAGTGATTTGAAGATGGACAAGCCGCAGCAGCAGAACACCACAGGCGATAAGGATGACCACCAAAAACAGGATAAATCTTCTCTTCAGATCCTGCTGCTTTTTCTTCTCGAGTTCCTTTTCTGAGTTCATTTTCACCACCCTTATATTCTGGCATGGATATAATCAAATTTATCCAATCTTTTATGAATACGGACAATCAGCGGGTAGACGGGAATCGCCAGAACCGCATTATACAGGCTTTCTGGAAGGATCAGCGCCATCAGCACAAACACCATGTCCTGGTAGCCTTTCAGGAAATAATGGATAAAACAATACATCAGTTCAACAGCTGCCGTGGAGAAAAAAACAAAAAACACCGGGATGATAAAATTCTCTTTGTATAGTTTTGGGTTCACCATGCCAATACCAAAACAGGCCAGGAACAAAAGAATAGCGTACCAGCCCAAAGCGTGGCCGATCAGGATATCCAACCCAAAGCCAAGCAGAAGGCCCATGAACGCCGACTCCATATCCTTTCTGCACAGCGCAATGCAGATCGCCGCCACAATCAGCAGATTGGGGCGGATACCCATGATCTCGACATACCCTGTCAAACTGCTTTGCGCCAGGCAAAACGCATAAATAAGAGCAGATAAAGCCAACGCCCTTTTCTTCATGGCTTGTTCTCCTCTTCAGCGGTTATCTTGATCACAGCCACCTCTTCCAGACGGCGAAAATCCACAACTGGCTCCACGATGGCATAATAGTCAAACTGTCCTTCGTTCCGGATCACTTCAATCACTTCACCGATGATGATCCCCTTCGGATAAAGGCTGCTCATTCCTGAGGTTTCTACTTTATCCCCCACCGCAACGTCCACATCGGGCGGAATATAATCCAGGCGGCACAGTCCTTGCGTGCGCAGCTGGGTATCCCCCTTCAGGATAAAGATGTCCCGTGTTTTGGAAAGCCTGGCTGAAACCGAGCTTTCTGCATCGATGATCGCCACGACCGTTGATGATAAAAGATCAACCCGTGAAACCCTTCCGACAAGGCCATCTGAATTTACAACGGAATCGTTTACACCAATCCCGTCCTTGCTTCCCCTGTCGATGGTGAAAACTTCAAACAGGTTCCCGGGATCCTTTGCGATGATATTGCAGCCAATGAACTCCTGAGTATATTGCTCTTTAATGGATAACAGCTTTTTCAGCGCCTCATTTTCCTTCTGCAGCTGATACACCTTGTCCATTTCCCGTTCCATTTCCTGCAGCCTGATTTTCAGCTCTTCGTTTTCTTTTCTGGCTGTGCGGGCATCCTGAAAGAAGTTGATAGTATCCTTGATCTGATTGCCTACCCCATTGATTCCCTTTTGCAACGGTTTGAGAGGCACCGAAAGAACATTGCGGACAACGCTCAGCTTGCTGTTTTCACTCGCGGTGAGCGCAACGATAACAAGCAGAACAATAACAACCAGAATAATTACAACAACCTTGTTCTCAAAAAATTTCCGCAACAGGTAGACCCCTTTCCAAGGTTCAAGGGGACTTACCCCCCTTTTTGGAATAAACCCTCACCCATACCATTCACACAAAACACCTGAATCGCGTTTTGCGCATTCATTCGTTTACCGGCCCCTGTTTGATGTGATCAATACATTTTTCAGCACTTCTATTTCTTCCAGGACTCTTCCGGTTCCAAGAGCAACACAATCCAGCGGGAATTCCGCAATATTAACGGATATACCCGTCTCTTTCAATATCAGCTTATCCAGACCCTTTAACAGTGCTCCGCCACCGGTAAGCATAATCCCTCTTTCCATGACGTCTGATGCCAATTCCGGAGGCGTTTTTTCCAGTGTGTATTTGATGGAGTCAACAATGGAATTTACCGGCTCGGCCAGGGCTTCCCGGATCTCCACGGAGCTGATGGAAAGGTCCTTCGGAAGGCCTGTCACCAGATCGCGCCCGGAAATATTGATTTTCATTTCCGGTTCGATGGCGCTTGCGGAACCAATCTTTACTTTAATGTCTTCCGCGGTACGCTCCCCTATCATTAAATTATATTCTTTTTTTACATAGTGGACAATAGAATCGTCCAATTCATTGCCGGCCACCCTGATGGAGCGGCTGACCACAATGCCCCCAAGTGATATCACGGCTACCTCGCTGGTGCCGCCGCCGATATCTACTACCATACTGCCGGAGGGTTCCTCTACAGGAAGCTTTGCACCGATTGCAGCCGCCATCGGTTCTTCTATCAGGTAGGCTTCCTTCGCGCCTGCCTGAAGGGTTGCATCGGTAACAGCGCGCTTTTCAACCTCGGTTACTCCGGAGGGGACGCAGACCACCACCCGAGGCCGCACCAGCCTGTTATTTCCCGTAACCTTGCGGATGAAGTATTTCAGCATGCCCTGTGTCACCTGAAAATCGGCAATGACGCCGTCTTTCATGGGTCGTATGGCTGTAATGTTACCGGGTGTCCTGCCGATCATGTTCTTCGCATCCAGGCCCACGGAAAGAACATCCCCCGTGTAATTGTTTATTGCAACCACAGAAGGTTCACGAAGAACAATACCCTTTCCCTTCAGATTAACCAGTGTGTTGGCTGTTCCCAAATCTATTCCGATATCCCTTGTAAACATTCTCCACTTCTTCCTTTCTACTTTACGTATCACTTTATCGCAGCGCTCTCAGGTACCAAAACTTTCGTTACCAGCGTGGTGCCACAAAAGCAGATTGATTCATCCCTAAGTTCACTTCACCTGTCCAAAGGTGTCTGAAACCCCATTTCGGCAAGCATCATCGAAACGCTGTATAATGGGAGACCCACTACATTGGAATAACAGCCATCGATTTTTTCCACCAGAAGCGCGCCCAAACCCTGTATCGCATATGCCCCGGCCTTATCAAGGGGCTCACCGCTGTCGATGTAATTGCGGATGGCATCAGAGGTTAACGGGCGAACCCGTACCTTGGTTTTTTCTACATGGGTAAGCCATTTACCGGTTGCGCTGTCGATCAAAACAATACCGGTCATTACCTCATGCCACTCGTCTTGTAACATCTGCAGCATCTGAAATGCGTCGTCCCTGTCTGTTGGTTTCCCCAAAACCCTGTCCTGCAGCACAACGATGGTGTCGGCAGCCAGCACGATGGCAGAAGAGCCTTCAGGCAATTGACGGACAGCATTTTCCGCCTTTCTTGCCGCGAGGGTTTGCACAACCTCTGCAGGTTGTTTACTGTTACCAATCGTCTCATCCACCTCTGAGGGAAGCACGGTGAAGGGTATTCCAACCTGCTCCAGCAGCATTTTCCTTCTGGGAGACTGTGAAGCAAGAATTAGTTCTTTCATAAAATCCTTCTTAATTATGTCTTTATCAGACAACATTATACACGAACTACTGCTTTTAGGGAACAACTTTCTAACAAAAGTCTGGGAGGAACTTGCTTGTTATGTTACTATTTAAAGGTAAGCTGGTACAGCCTGCTGAACGAAGTTCCTGTCACCCTGAACAGAGTGAAGGATCCCGCATTTCTCATGAGAAGATCTTTCGCTGCGTTCTGGATAAAAAACATACCTCAACTAGTAACCCCATTATTGCTGTTCAAAGGTGGCATTACCATACTGTCCAAGAGGCTAGCTGCCTATTCGGTCCTTTTCATCACACCTGACGGTTCAGGCCAGGAAGAAGAAACAATTTGTATATATTGTTCCTGTTTCTTTGATTAACCATTCGCAGAATGGGGAAATATGATACATAACAGTTAACAATCCTTTAAAAACCATCCTTCGTTTCAGCATGAGCGTGTGACAGGAGACTGCAGTAAAACCAGACAGACGGGAAGCTTGCGCAACACAACAAATGGACTATTTGGGTTCGAAGCATAATTTGGTACTTCTCAATATGGGGTTTTCAAAGTATAATGGTATTAAGGATTTGAAGCTGTTTACCGATGCTAATAACAACGCAAGGTTTTGCAAAAAAACATTACCCGGCTGTGCCATAAAAAAGCGTTAACGTAAACCAACCTGAATGACTGAAATTTGAGGATGCTGAATATGAGAATTGAAAAAATCAACGACAACAAAATACGCATCTTCGTCACCTTTGATGACCTGGAAGAAAGGGACATCGACTTATCTTCGTTCAATTACAACTCTCCCGAGACTCAGGAGCTTTTTTGGGATCTGATGGAGCAGGCTGAATTGGAACTGGGGTTTGAGACCCATGAATCCCAATTGTGCATTGAAGCGGTTACCGATGTTGAACAGGGCTTTGTGATCACCATCACGCGCATTGATGAAGACGGTGATTTTGAGTCCATTCATAAATTTATTAAAAACCGGTACAAACGAAATGATCTGAAGATAAAAAAGAAAACCAGCAATATTTGTTCCACCGTGCTGATATACAATCTGGACAGTTTTGATGATCTGTGTCAGCTTTCTGCCCGCCTTGACCCGCTTTATACTGGCGAAAGCATGGTATATCAATGCGAAGGCTCCTATTACCTGGTGCTGAAAAGGATGGACGGGGTGGATCACAGCCTTTCCCGGGTTGAAAGCGTGCTGGCGGAATATGGCGACCGGGTTCTGAATGTGCTGTTCTTTGAGGGTTATTTAAACGAGTATGGCCGTCTGATGGTCGAAAAAGATGCCATCAGCCTATTTGCCAGAATGAATTAATTTTCGGGCAATTTGGGCTGGTCACAAGCTAAAGCAAGGCTACTTGCTTACAACCGGTATTTGATGAATACCGGTTTTTGTTATCAGTAAAGGAGCTTTAAGATGAATATACAAATACTCCACTTGCTTCAGGGAGCGAAAAATGCTGTTGGGCTGACTGTTATCATAGATGTTTTCAGGGCTTTTTCGGTTGCGTGCTACCTTTTTGAGAACGGTGCCGAGTCTGTTCTGCCTGTGGGCAGAATTGATGACGCATACAGGCTGAAGCAGGAAAACCCGGGCTTTATCCTGATTGGCGAAAGATATGGAAGGAAACAGGCTGGTTTTCAATATGGGAATTCACCGGATGAGATCCATCAAACTGATTTTACAGGAAAAACCATCATCCATACCACCAGCGCCGGTACGCAGGGAATTGTTCATGCATCCGGGGCGGATGAGATTATTACCGGTAGTCTTGTAAATGCAAAAGCGATCGCTCAATATATTCTTCAGCGCAACCCCCCTCAGGTTTCTCTGGTTTGCATGGGAATTGCCGGCAGACTAGAATCAGAAGAAGATACCTTTTGCGCCGAATACATCGAAAGCCTTTTGGAAAGGAAGCCTTATCCGGTGGAATCGGCTGTGGAAAAGCTGAAGGAAACCAGCGGCAAGAGGTTCTTCGACCCGGCGAACAGGGACTGGGCGCCGGAGAATGATTTTTATCTGTGTACAGACCTGAACAGGTTTCATTTTGTGATGATTGCAGAACGAACCCCGGAGGGGCTCGTTCGATTGAGAAAAACAGAGGATTTTACGAAGTAAAATCCAGCATCGAGCGACCCAATAAAAAAGGATTTTACGAAGTAAAATCCTTTTTTATTCAATCGTTTACCTTATGATTCAACCAGACCTTGAATTCGTCCCTCAAATCCTCTCTTTCCAGTGCGAACTCCACTGTAGCCTGTAAAAACCCCATTTTATTGCCCACATCATATCTTCTGCCAACAAAATCATACGCATACATGGCTTCATCGTGCATCAGGCTTTTTAGGGCATCTGTCAGCTGTAATTCTCCGCCCTTGCCAGGCGTAATGGTTTCAAGATGGGAGAAGATCTTCGGAGAGATAATGTAACGTCCTAATATAGCAATGTTGGAAGGTGCCTGACCAGGTTCTGGTTTTTCCACCATATCATTTACTTTATATACCCTGTCCTCCACTTGCTTGCCAGCCACGATGCCATATTTGGAGGTCTCATTATCGGGAACCCTCTGTACCCCCAGAATCGAGGTCTTGTATTCGTCATAAACCCGAATAAGCTGCTTCAGGCAGGGTTCTTCGGCTTTGACAATATCATCGCCCAGCAGCACCGCAAAAGGCTCATTGCCAATAAAGGCTTTCGCGCAGTATATGGCATGTCCAAGCCCTTTGGGCTCCTTTTGCCGGATGTAATGAATGTTGACCATGTTTGAAATATCCCTCACCTGGGCCAGAAGCTCTTCCTTTTTGCTCTTTTTCAGTTCCTCCTCCAGCTCAATGGATTTGTCGAAATGGTCTTCTATGGCTCTTTTGTTTCTGCCGGTAACGATAATAATGTCTTCTATCCCTGAAGCAATCGCTTCTTCAACAATAAACTGAATGGTGGGCGTATCCACTATCGGAAGCATTTCCTTGGGCTGTGCCTTTGTAGCCGGTAAAAAACGTGTCCCCAACCCTGCTGCGGGTATAATCGCTTTATGAACCTTCATGGCAATCCTCCTTATTCATTTCGTTGCTTCATGAAACCTGTTACAGTTCTCTTCTTCCTTCGAGTGATTTTGCCAGTGTAACCTCATCGGCATATTCCAGATCGCCCCCAACGGGCAGACCATGAGCGATTCGGGTGGCTTTTACACCCAGTGGTTTTATTAGCTTGGCCAGATACATTGCAGTAGCCTCACCCTCCACGTCGGGGTTTGTTGCAAGGATAACCTCCCGGGCCTCTCCCGATCCAACACGCTGGATCAGGGTTTTCATATTGATATCGTCCGGCCCTATGCCTTCCATCGGAGAAATAACACCGTGCAACACATGATAAAGCCCCCGGTATTCCCTGACCCTTTCCATCGCCACAACATCCCTGGGGCTTTCCACGACGCAGATCACGGAGTGGTCTCTTTTTTCACTGTTGCAGACCCTGCAGGGATCAGTGTCGGTGAGATCTCCACAAACAGAACAATAGTGAATGGTTCTTTTGGCCTCGACGATAGCTTTTGCAAAGGCCATAGCCTTCTCAGCCGGCAACCCCAGAATGTGAAAAGCCAGCCGCTGTGCAGTTTTATGTCCTATTCCCGGAAGCTTTTCAAACTCATCGATCAGCTTCGCAACCGGCATTGCATACATGCTCATAATATTCTCCAAAAAGTTAACCTTTTAAGTCGCGCAGTGGATAAAATTCAGGATTTTGCGCATTCAAACCCAGGCTTCTGCGCAAACCAGATGAAGCCTGAATATCGGGAACCTGGATTTCGACCCTGTATATGGGTAATATTGTACCGGAAACAGACAATCTCCCGTTAGAACATTCCCGGTATGTTGCCCATTCCCCCGGTGAACCTGCCCATGGTTGCCTTGGTTTCATCATCTGCTTTTCGCAGCGCTTCGCTGACCGCAGCCAGGATCAGATCCTGAAGCATTTCCACATCATCGGGATCTACAACATCATGGGATATTTCAATAGACTTTATTTCCTTCCCGCAGGTTGCAACGACCTTCACAGCACCACCGCCGCTGGACGCCTCCACTGTTTTTTCAGCAAGCTCCTCCTTGGCTTTTTCCATATCCTGTTGCATCTTCATGGCTTGTTTCATCAGGTTATTCATACCACCGCCGCCCATGCCCATTCCGCCCTTGGGAAAGCCACCTCTTTTTGCCATACTCATACTCTCCTTTTGTGAGGTTGAAAACCGCCGCGCATCTTGTTAAACAAACGGCTGCAAGATGATAGCGGTCCAGCCATAATTTCCACTCATAACCATTATATCAATTGGAACATTCGCATGCAATTATATGATTTCACTGTTGAAACTCTTTCCGCATTTCAATTGCTTTTCAGAGGTAAGCAGGCACGGTCTGCTGAACGAAGTCAATGAGCTTCGCATTACTCCTGACAAGATCCTTCGCCTGTGCTCAGGATAAAACACATACCTCTGAATAGCAACGCTTTTCACTAAAATGCCGAATTGGTGGTTATTATGCATGAAATTTAATGATTTTCGAGTGAATGCTATGAAATCATTATATCAGATCTTTATCCTAATTTCCATCTCTTATACCGTTACTGCTCAAAGGTAGCATTACTTTCCCGGAAAAATTTTCATCATCATAAACTCCAAGAAATGATAAAGTTCTACTAATTCAAACAAGAAATTCGATATTATAATGAGAATGTTGGAGGTTCATTTTATGGCAAATATAAAATGGCTTTGGAGCTATTTAAAGAAGCGCCTCTGGGTATACGGCATCGCAATGATTCTTCTGACCTTTTTTTCAATCCTGAGCCTGTATGTCCCAAAGATCATGGGCCGATTGGTGGACGATGTGGTAAAAGACCAAAAAACCGAGCTTCTGACACCACTGATATTGGCATTGATCGCAGTGACGTTATTCCGGACAACAATTGCTTATATTCAGCAATACCTCCAGGAAAAAGCTTCGCAGGACGTTATTCATGAGATTCGAACAGCCACCTATGAAAAGCTGAATCAACAGGATTTTTCATTCTTCGACACAAACCGAACCGGAGATATCATGGCCCGAATGACTGGAGATATGGATGCTGTCCGGCATACGATGGCCCATGTCATTCCGCAGTTTGTCAAGGGTATAGTCACTCTGGCCTTTTCCATCTGGATGATGCTTGAAATCAACGTCTTTTTTGCTCTGTGCATTTTTTTGCTGACTCCCGTCACATTCATGATCACCACCCGGTTCGGAAAGGTGATCCTGCCCACGATGCAAGCCGTTCGCCAACAGTTTTCGAGGCTGAATACCGCTGTACAGGAAAATGTCAGCGGTCACCGGATTGTAAAGGCGTTTGCAAGGGAAGCATACGAAATTCAAAAATTTGACCGGGAAAATGAACAGTACCGGGATAGAAACATTGAAACCGCAAAGCTTTGGGAAAAATTCCTTCCACTGCTGGACTTCATGTGTAACATGATTTTTTTCCTGATTCTCCTGGTAGGAGGATGGCTTGTTTTAAGAGATATCATAACGGTGGGTGAGTTGGTGGTTTTCCAGGGTCTTGCCCAAAGGTTTACCATCCCGATGCGCATGATCGGCTGGCTCACCAGCGATTATCAGCACTTTCAGGCATCGAGCGGGAAAATCCGGGACCTGCTTGCCGTCGAACCCCAAATCAAAAACGAGGGGATTCGTCTGGATAACCTGGACATCAAGGGAAAAATTGAATTCAGGGACGTAAGCTTCAGTTATCAAACCGCTCCTGTTCTGTATGACGTGAATTTCATCATAGAACCTGGGCAGACCGCAGCTTTCATCGGCGCAACCGGTTCCGGCAAAAGTACCGTGATGAACCTGATTCTTAGGTTTTATGAAGCCGATGAGGGTCTTGTTCTGATCGACCGCGTGAATGTTAAAAACATGGATTTAAAAATGCTGCGCAATAGGATATCCATTGCAATGCAGGATGTTTTTTTGTTTACCGATACCATCGAGGGGAATATTGCCTATGGTGTGCCCAACGCCGACTTTGATGCCGTCAGGCGCGCAGCTGATATCGCGGAAGCGCACAGCTTTATCATGGAATTGCCCGAAGGCTATGACACCATCGTCGGGGAACGCGGCGTAGGGCTGTCAGGAGGCCAAAAGCAGCGTATCGCGCTGGCTCGGACGCTATTAAAAGATCCCGACATTTTGATTTTGGATGATACGACCTCGAGCCTGGATATCGAAACCGAGTTCAAAATACAAAAAGCTCTTGAAAAATTAAACCGCAAAAGAACCACACTCATGATCACTCATCGGATTTCCTCGGTGATGAGCGCGGATCAAATCTTCGTCATGGACAGGGGACGGATTGTGGAAAAGGGAACTCACCCGCAGCTGATTGCGTTGAAAGGCCTTTACTATGATGTGTATATCAATCAGATGGGGGATTTCAATTCTATTGCTCCATCTGGCGGGGAGGTGAGCTGAATGGCAAGGAATAAGTTCGATGTGGATGAAACCCTGGAAAGTGAGTTTAATATAAATCACCTCAAACGTCTTTGGGCCTATATCCGGCCATATAAAAAGGACATCACAGCAACGCTGGTGATGATGATTCTGTCAAATCTGGCAACGTTACTGGGGCCTTACCTGATGCGCACAGCTATCAACGAGATCATTCCTTCCCGAAATACGGTCCATCTGCTGCTTGTGTCATTGCTGTTCCTTGTTTCCATCTTTGTTAGCATGGTTTGTTTGCGTTACCGGATCAGGAGCATGTCAAAGATTGCCCAGAATGTTATCGCCAGCCTTCGGCGGGACCTGTTCATGCACTTGCAGAAGCTCTCTTTTACTTATTATGACAGTCGGCCCCATGGCAAGATCATCATCCGCGTTGTGAATTATGTGAACTCGTTGAATGACCTGCTGCAAAATGGCATTATCAACATGATGACCGACATGTCCAGTCTGATTCTGATCATCGGCTTCATGCTGTCGATGAATGTAAGGCTGACCCTTGTCAGCCTGGCGGGTGTACCGC